>USOZ01000022.1 GCA_900556525.1 uncultured Oscillospiraceae bacterium
TGCCGCGGAAATAACAGCGAAGAAACCGCGTCCCGCCGCAGGTCTTGCGGAAGCTGTTTTCATCACCGATTTTCCCGTCGATAAAAATAACGCGCAGTCTGCTGTCCAGAAGCCGCGCAAGCGTTGCTCCGGCAGGTCCGCCGCCGATTATCGCAATATCAAAATCTGTCATAATACAACCCCCGCCCCGAATCTAATGTAATAATAATAGCACAAGTTAAGATTATTTTCAAGCATTGCGCGTAAATCCCGCAAATAATGGAGTTTTTTTTCGTAAAACTGTTGACAAAGCGCTTTGTATGTGCTACAATAATGCACGGATAGAGGTGCGGAATCTATCAGTACCCTCGGCGATAACAGTTCAGCCTGTTGCCGCGTGGAAAGGAGCTTCCGCCGAAGCCTGCAATCGCTGGAACTTGCAGAGCTGGTTGTGCATTTAATAAGTGTATGACTGTCATCATACGATGGAGTGCTATCATCAATAAAGTTTTTATTTTGTTTGATGAAGCCGGCTGAGTGTCGGTTTTTTTCATATAAAAAGAAAGGTAAGGAAAGACATGAAACAGTACAAGGTAGGCATTATAGGAGCAACAGGAATGGTTGGACAGCGCTTCGCAGTCCTTCTCGAAAATCACCCGTGGTTTAAAGTCACAGCGCTTGCGGCTTCTCCCCGCTCCGCAGGAAAAACATACAAAGAAGCAGTCGGAAACAGATGGCTCATCGAAAAGCCCATGCCCGCTGAAATGGAAAATCTCGTAATAATGGACGCAACCGCAGACATCGAAAAGATCTCTTCAATGGTCGACTTCGTTTTCTGCGCGGTCGACATGAAAAAGGACGAAATAAAGGCTCTCGAAGAGGCTTATGCGAAGCATGAATGCCCCGTTATGTCCAACAACTCCGCAAACCGCTTTACAGACGACGTCCCGATGATAATTCCCGAAATCAATGACGCTCATATGGCTATCGTTGAAGCTCAGAAAAAGCGCCTCGGAACAAAGCGCGGCTTTATCTCCGTAAAGTCCAACTGCTCGATCCAGAGCTATGTTCCCGCGCTTTCTCCTCTCAGAAAGTTCGGTATCAAGAAGGTTCTCGCCTGCACTTATCAGGCAATTTCGGGCGCAGGCAAGACGTTTGAAACATGGCCCGAAATGGTCGATAACCTTATCCCCTATATCGGCGGCGAGGAAGAAAAGTCTGAACAGGAGCCTTTAAAGGTATGGGGCAAGATTGAAGGCGACAAGATCGTTAAAACTGATTCTCCCTCTATCACGACCCAGTGCCTGCGCGTTCCCGTTTCAAACGGACACTTCGCAGCAGTATTCGTAAGCTTTGAAAATAAGCCCTCGAAAGAAGAAATTCTCAACATTTGGAAAGAGTTCAAGGGCGCTCCTCAGGAACTCGAACTTCCCTCCGCTCCGAAACAGTTCCTTAATTATTTTGAAGAGGACAATTACCCGCAGGCTAAGCTGCACAGAAATCTTGAAAACGGCATGGCGGTTTCTATCGGACGTTTACGAGAAGATACACAGTATGACTACAAGTTTGTTTGCCTTTCGCACAATACACTCAGAGGTGCAGCGGGCGGCGCTGTTCTTATGGCTGAACTTTATGCGGCAAAGGGCTACTTTGACTGATTGAAAGGATTTTCGTTCAATGAAAAAGACAATTTTTACAGGCTCAGCCGTTGCTATTCTTACCCCTATGAACCTCGACGGCAGCATTAACTACGAACGCTTAGGCGAACTTATCGACGAGCAGATTGCAAATCACACCGACGCTATCGTAGTTGCGGGAACAACAGGCGAAGCCTCCACAATGACCGACGACGAACACGTCGAAGCGATACGCTTCACCGTAGAGCACGTAAACAAGCGCGTTCCTGTTATCGCAGGCACGGGAAGCAACGATACAGGCTACGCGGTCGAGCTTTCAAAGGCTGCTGAAAGAGTCGGCGCAGACGCGCTTCTTCTGGTCACACCCTATTATAATAAGACTTCCCAGCGCGGACTTGTCGCACATTTTACGGCTGTCGCGGATGCGGTAAATATTCCGATAATTCTGTACAATGTACCCTCGCGAACAGGCGTAAAGATCTCGCTCGACACCTATATCCAGCTTGCAAAGCACCCCAACATTGTCGCAACAAAGGAAGCAAGCGGCGACTTCTCGCTTATCGCTGAAATTGCGGCAAAAACCGATCTTGACATATATTCGGGAAATGACGATCAGGTTCTCCCGCTGCTCGCGCTCGGCGGAAAAGGTGTAATTTCCGTTTCCGCACACGTTATCCCACAGCAGAAGCACGACATGGTAAAGCTGTTCATGGAGGGTAAGACTGCCGAGGCGCTTGAGATTCAGAAAAAGTATCTCGACCTCGAAAACGCAATGTTTATCGACGTAAATCCTATCCCTGTAAAGGAAGCTATGAACCTGCTCGGAAAAGACGTCGGCGAATGCCGTCTGCCGCTTATCCGCATGGAAGAAGCAAAAATTGAAAAGCTCAGAAGCGAGCTTAAAAAAGCAGGGCTTTTATAATTATGTAATCGAGGACGTTTAAAATGGTAAAAATAGCTATAACAGGCGCAAACGGAAAAATGGGCAGGGTCATCGCTTCCCTCGCTGCAGCGCGCAGCGATTGCAAGGTGATCGGAGGCGTTGACCTTAATGACACTCCCAACGGGGCGTTTCCTATCGTGAAGCTGCCGTTTGACCTGCCCGAAAGACCCGACGTTATCATTGACTTTTCACACCCGTCGGCACTTGACGACCTGCTTTCCTACTGCACAATAAACCACGTTCCGCTTGTTGCTGCAACCACGGGATACACCGACGAACAGATTGCAAAAATAAAGAAAACATCTGAACAAATGCCGATTTTCTTTACTTTCAATTTCTCGCTCGGAATAAATCTTCTTGTGGAACTCGGCAAGCGTGCGGTGAACATTCTCGGTGGACAGTATGACATCGAAATCGTCGAAAAGCACCACAACCAGAAGAAAGACGCGCCCTCGGGAACTGCAATAATGATCGCTGAAGCGCTTAACGGAGAGCTTGGCAACAAGATGAAGTACGTCTATGACCGTCACAGCGTCCGCAAGTCGAGAGAAGCGAACGAAATAGGAATGCATTCGATACGCGGCGGCACTATCGTCGGCGAACATGACATTATTTTCGCGGGTCACGACGAGGTCATCACGCTTTCGCACTCCGCCGGCTCAAAGGAAGTTTTCGCAAACGGCGCTCTCAACGCTTCTATCTTCCTCGCAGGAAAGGAAAACGGTCTGTACGATATGTCTGACCTGCTTGATAACAGATAAGGAAGGCTTTTATGACAAACATTTCAATAACTGAACAGATTTCCGTTATCACTTTCGGAAATATCCCCGCAGAAAAGGAAACCGAATTTCTCCACCGCCTTTTCGCCGAGGCTGCAAAGAAAAATGTAAATATCGACATGATCTCAAAGGCTCCCGCGTCCTCTGAAACAGCCTGCGTAGGCTTCACTTTCAGCGACGAGGATATGCCGAAGATATTGAAGATCTCCAACTCTCTGCCGTATGACATAACGCCTATGGTAAGCTGCGGGAACATCAAAGTTATCATAAAATCCGCCGACATGGTAAATGCGGTAGGATTTGCGGAACGCGTTTTCGTGGCGCTGTCCGAAACGAATACCGTTCCCTCGCTTATAACGACTGCGCTTGATGAAATATCGGTAGTCGTAAGAGAAAGCGATTTCGGCGATTTTGTAAATCACTTAAACGAAAAATTCAAGGCATAACAAATCCCCCGAATTTGCGATAATGCAAACTCGGGGGATTTTTTTATTTTTTCAACACCGCCTGAACATAATTTATATGCTCAAACGCCTTTATATCAGAACCTGTCGGAGCGATCACCTGCTCTTGAATTTCATTCGGCGTAAGCAGCTCATAAACGAGAAAACCGTGATCCGAAAGCATTTTATCCATGCTCGGATAATCAAAACTCGCGCGCATTTCCTCACCGCCCGCTTTAGCCATAGCCGTCATGTTCTGCACTCTCTTTTCTTCCGCGAAGAACAGTCCAGCGTCGGCATAATCGAAAAGCAGCGTACTTCCGTCGGCGGCAATTTCAGAAATGCTGTCAAGCATTTTTTCAATATCGTGACGATACAGATAATAGCTCACTCCGAGCCACGAGAAAAACGTCTTTTTCTTCGGGTCAAATCCTGCCGAGAGCAGCTTTTCCTTTAAATTGTCCGCAGAAAAGTCCACGGCGGCAAATCTGAGCTTTTCGGGAATTTTCCAGCCCGCGCGCGATATTCGTTTCAGCTTGTCCTCCTGCGTTTTCGGGTGGTCGACCTCGAAAATGTCATACTTCGCCGTAAATTCAGGTTCGCGAAACGCGAACGTGTCAAGTCCTGCGCCGAGTATCACATATTGCCGCGTGCCTGTAAGCATTGCCGTTTTAAGGGCATTTTCACAGTATGCCGCTCGACACAGCGGCGTCGGCGCAAGCTGCGTATTGACGATATAACTCACCGCGTCGTCCGCTGTTCTGAATGTGTTCTTCAGCTCAAGTGCAAAAAAATCGACACCCGCGGATATGTACCCGAAAATCGAGGCGTATTCCTCGTCGGTCATCAATCCACGCGCCATGCTGTCCTCAAAAATCGGGTCCAGCTCATGCTCTGCGTGGTACGCTCGGCTAAAAGCCGACATAAGCGCAGTTATACTCTCTTTGTTTTGCATAATAAACGCTCCTTTCCTCTCCGTTTTAGACGGGTAACGCTTATTATAACAAACCGAGTTTAATTTGTCAACACTTTTTTGTAAATTCTTGACTTTTCAACGAAAACAGTTGCCATTTCACACAGATATTCAAATCCGTATCGTTCATAAAAGCCTACCGCGTCGGTTGAAACAAAAACATTTTTCGCACCCGCTTTTAAAGCCTCGCCGCAGGCAAAATCAATCAGTTCTCCCGCATATCCCTTTCCTCTGTACTGCGGAAAGGTGTAGACAAAGCCTATCCACGGCGACATTTCGGGCGCGTCGACCTCGTCCTTTTCGGCGAGTGTGCAAAATGAGATAAGCTCGTTTTCTTCGGTAAGCAGCAGCGCACGCACATTTTCGCCGCAGAATTTTTTAAGTTCATTTTTGCTCAGCAGTTCTGTCAGAAATCCTGCCGCGCCCCAGTCAGCGCTTTTTATAAGCGTAAGCCAATGCGGTTTATCTTTGCAATCATAATAATCAACAATCTTCATCTTTTTTAGCTCTCAAGAAATACGAGAAAATGATCCTCGCTATCGTTTTAACAGCTTTTGCTTCCTCTATCGACCATGTTCTCGGCGAAGTACATTCCTCGAACGCAACCATTCCGAACAACTTATTTCCGAGGATACTGCCGCCCGATATGCAGGATTTTACGCCGTTTTTGTTCATATAAGCGTCGTACAGACAGCCGTCCTGCTTACAGAAAAGCGAATTGTAGATGCTGTTCGAGTCGAAAAGCATACGCGTTCCAAAACGCTCTGCATCGGTAACGGTTATCACGTTTCCAAGCGTGCTTGGTATATTCTTCGCACACCACTGGTGCGCCGCATAAAAAATGCCTTTTTCCTGCTTATATTCATAGACGGTCACACGGTCGAGTGAAAAATGTTTTCCTGCACGGGTAAGCAGCGCAAGTATCGTTTCATCATCAACACCCTGCTCGGATATATCAAACGCGTAATTCGTAAGCGTTGTAGCAATGTCCTGCGACGGCTTCAGGAAGTCCATTCCCGCGCGGTATTGCTCAACGTGCGGCAGCGACGAAACAGGCTGATCCTTTTCCTGCGATTCGTTGTAAAAAGTGTAACAGCTCTTCCCCGCGTGTTTTGAAGCGTAAAGCGCCATGTCAGCCTTACTGTAAAGTTGGTCAAAAGTATCTCCGTCCTGCGGAAAAAGCGAAATTCCGAGACTGCCCGTTATCTTCGTTCCGTCCTCGCCCGCATAAAGCAGATCAAATATCCTGCATATGTCCTTAGCCTTTGACTCGATATGGCTCTTATGCTTCATTCCGCGCAGAAAAACGATAAATTCGTCGCCGCCCGTTCTGCCGACAACGTCGTTGGTTCTGAAAAGGTCCTGCATTTCCTGCGATAAATCGACAAGAACGCTGTCGCCGAAAAGGTGTCCGAGCGTATCGTTTATCTGCTTGAAATCGTCAATGTCGATAATAATGAATGCGTCAAACGTTTCTCTTTCGTCCGTGCGCAGATAATTGCGGATAAGGCGCTTTGTCGTTTCCTTGTTGTATATTTTGGTGAGCTGGTCGCGCTCCGCCTTTTCAATAAGGCGCTTTTCGGCGCTCTTCATGTCGCTTATATCTTCCATTTTCCCGACCATTTTGACGAAATGCTCATGTTCATCATCAAAAACAGCCTTCATTCTTACGCGATACCAGCGGTATATGCCGTCTTTATCCTTGAGCCTGAATTCAAAAGCCGCTCTGTCGATACCGTTTTTAACATTATCGCAGAACTGCTCAAAAGTGTCCATATCGTCCTTAAAGACGGAGAAATCCTCCTTGAACACCTGTTCAAAATCAAAAACCGTGGAAACCCGCTCAGAAAAGCTCTCGCCAGTCTTATCGAAAAGGCGGAACAAGCCGTCTGCCGCAATATATTCAAAAACAATATCGGTGGATATCATCGCAATGAGGTGCAGTCTTTCGCTAAAATCAGCATTGTTCATTTGTCGCTTCTCCTTTTCGTCATCAACTTAATTTTAGATTCAGATATTTTTCGCTGTATGAATTGTCCTTTTTATAACAGATTCGCAGCTTTGTATCGCTTTGCGCAACAATTCCGTAAATGCTGTAATCCGTCTTTTTAAGCGTGTATATTTTTTTCGCCTTGCCCGTCGAGGTGTTCAGGCGATAAATCGCGTCAGCCGTGTTGTAATAAAGCGTGTCGCCGACCACCGCGAGTTTAAGATAGCTTTCGACATACCATGATTTTTTCGTCAGTTTTTTGCCGGTATCAGCGTTGCGGTAAAGAAACCAGTTAGACTTCACCTGCTTTATCACACAGCTCTCGCCCGTCTTTGGATCGTATGTGCAAATGTTAGTATAAAGCGTGCTGTCGCCCGACTTTTTGTAATTCACGCCGGGTGAATCCGCGTCAAGCTCGGCATAATACCAAAGCCCGCCTATCTTATGCGTGTATGAATTACTGTTTTTGCAGAAAATTTCGGAATAATCTTTTGAATCGGACTTCGGATAGCCGAGCACGTCCCAGCTTCTATGAAGCTCGGAGCTTTTTTTACACTCTTTATCGTTCAGCAAAAAATTCTTGTGCGAAACCATTCCCAGCGCGTCATAGGGTTTATCCGAGATTGTATAAAACGTCGGGTCGTCAAGTGTAAGGTCGGTATGATACCAGTTATCGTCAATTTTTACGTAATTCCAGGAATGGTTCTGACTGTCTGACAGAACGGCTGAGCAGTCGATCCCGAGAATGTCACGCAGCACATATATATACGCAAGCGTATAACCCTGGCAAACGCTGCTGCCTCCGACAAGGCAGTCGTACGCCGAATATTTCGTATGCGACTGGTCATATTTACAGTTTGCAATGATATGATCATGCACGGCAAGCGCCTTTTCGGCGTCGGTCATATCCGAGGTTATCGCCTCTGTCACGCTGAGCGCAGCCTTTCTCAGCTTTTTACGCATTTTTTCAATTTCGCTCTGCTTGTAAAGGTACTTGAACTCTACTTGATATTTCGAGCCCGTGTTGCTGTACCTTATCAGCATTTCCTGCTTTACGAAGAAAAGCCCCGGCTCGGTCATGTAGAAATACTTAACGCTGTCGGAAAGTTGGGCTGTCGTCCAGCCGTTCTCCTTAACAAATTTGGTAACGTCGATCTCTTTCTGATACGAATTTGCACATTCGAGAAGATAGCTGTAAAACTCGGAGTTTTCCGATATATTTACAGCAGATGAATCAGACGAGAAAAATAATGCAGCCGAAAAAACAGCGGCAATGACCGAAATAATAACAGCGATTTTTTTCATGACAAGCCCTCCGAAAACACAGCTATATACAATATAAATTATACATTATTTTCTGCGCTAAATCAATAGTTTTTTGCAATTTCTGCAATATTTGGCAATGCAGAATGAAAATGAACCAAAAAATATTGATTTTACACCTGTGATATGTTATAATAAATGATATATATGCAAAAGGAAGGAAAAAGATAATGCCAATAAACATACCGAGCGAGCTGCCGGCATATCAGACGCTTCTTAACGAGAATATTTTCGTCATTCCGAGCGACAAGGCAAACCGACAGGACATACGCCCGCTCAAGGTCGCGATCTTCAACCTTATGCCGACAAAAATCGAAACGGAAACGCAACTTCTCCGACTGCTGAGCAACACGCCGCTGCAAACCGATATAACGCTTCTGCGGACTGCGACTCACATTTCCCGTCATACTGCGCTTGAACATCTCAACACATTCTATAAGACATTTGACGAGATAAAGAACAATTTCTTTGACGCGCTTATAATAACAGGCGCGCCCGTTGAGCATTACGATTTTCACGACGTAAATTACTGGGACGAACTTTGCGATATAATGGAATGGTCGAAATATCACGCATTTTCAACCATTCACATCTGCTGGGGCGCTTTTGCGGGACTTTATTTCCACTACGGGATTGATAAGCGCACGCTCCCTCAGAAAATGTTCGGAGTTTTTCCTCACCGTGTTACCGCCGTAAATCACCCGCTTCTGAAAGGCTTCGACGATATTTTTTATGCCCCTCATTCGCGCCATGCAGAAGTCGTGCGCGAAGATATTCTTGCCGAACCGCGCCTTTCGATACTTGCGGACTCGGATATTGCCGGACCGTATATCATAGCGGACAAGTCCAACCGACAGATATTCATAACGGGTCACGGAGAATACGACCTGTACACGCTGCGCAACGAATATGAACGCGACGCGGCAAAGGGCGCTGAGAACGTTCCTCTCCCCTACAACTACTTCCCCGACGACGACCCGACAAAAGAACCACGCTTTACATGGCGCTGCGCCGCAAGTCTTATGTACTCAAACTGGCTGAACTTCTGCGTATATCAGGAAACGCCGTTCGACCTGTCAAAAATTCCGAATCTAAACACATAAGGAAGCGCTGAATAAATCGCAACGCAAATATTTCTCGCATACCCGATTTAATCAACACTTCCATAAAAACGAAAGGTAAGGTAAAACATGAAAAAAACATATCTCGCCAAAAGAATTGCCGCTGTCCTTCTTGCAGCTTCAACGCTCGCTTCCTGCAGCGGCAATACGGAACAAGCGCCCGCAGACACCTCTGCGGCGGCTGACGCAGCTGTGACAAACGACAATTCCGCCGCTGCCCCGCTCTCTAACCCCGTTGCGGTCGATGAAAACGGCGACGTTGATATGGAAGTCGCTCTCGCGTATGAAACCGACTTTGACGCACTGCTGAAATCGCTCGACGAAAAAACGGTTGCCGAGGGAGATACCGTATCCGACAACACAAACGAGAAAACCCAGCAGCTTTACACATGGCTTCGCGAAAATTACGGAAAGAACATGATCTCCGCGCAGCAGATGGGAAATAAATACGAAGAAGAGGACATCGTTTATTATATGCTCACGGGCGATTTCCCCGCAATCAAGGGCTTTGACTTTATTTTCACAACTACCGCTTCAGACGCGGAAAGCCGCAGCGAATGGACGCAGATGGCTATAGACTGGCACACAAAATCCAACGGTATCGTAGCGTTCTGCTGGCATTGGAACGTTCCGCGCGACGTTGAACAGGATCCCGAATCCACCGCGAAGCAGTTCTATTCAAAAAACATTACCAATTTTGATATAAAGAACGCCGTAACGCCCGGAACAAAGGAATACGAAATCGTAGTTCACGACATTGACCTTGTTGCTATTGAGCTTCAGAAGCTCGAAGCGGCGGGAGTTCCCGTTCTCTGGCGTCCGCTCCACGAAGCAAGCGGCGCATGGTTCTGGTGGGGCGTTGCTACCCCCGAAATCGCAAAGGGAGAATACTATCAGAAGCTTTGGTACATGATCTACGACAGACTTGAAAATTATCACAAGCTCACAAACCTTATCTGGGTATGGAACGGACAGAGCAAGCACACAAAGGTTCACCCGAACACATATGACATTTCGGGCATTGACGTTTACCCCGATTCTGAGGATCATTCCGTTCAGGAACGCGAATACAAAAACCTCGAAAAAATAACCGACGAAGGTAAAATGCTCGCGCTCACCGAGGTAGGCTATATTCCCGACCCCGACGAGTTCGCCGCAAATAAGGATACTATAAAATGGCTTTTCTATATGCCGTGGAACGGGGAGTTTATTTCGGATAAATCCAACCTCTACGGTATTCCCGAGCTTAATACCGAGCGCATGAGCGAAGAGTTTCTCAAAAATGTAATGTCGCACGAGAATGTCATCACTTGGTCGGAGCTTCCCGACTGGGGCGGAACTGAACGAAATATCCCCGATTCAATAAACAACAAGAAGTTCTATATCGACCTGACTATCGAGGAGGCAAAAGCTAATGCGGACAACTCTTAAAAACGGAAATTCCTCAGCGGTTATCGACAGTAAAGGCGCTGAACTGAAATCATACAGCGTCGATTCGGCAGAACTTATGTGGTGCGGCGACCCGAAGTACTGGGGTAAGACATCGCCGTTCCTTTTCCCGATGATTGGCAATCTGCGCGGCGGAAAAACTTCGATTTACGGTAAGGAATACGCCATTTCAAAGCACGGATTTGCGCGCGACAATGAATTCACGCTCGCCGAAGAAGCCGAGAACCGCGCAGTTTTCACATTTTCCGCAACCGAAGCAACAAAACAGTGCTTTCCGTTTGATTTTACAGTTTCGCTTGAATACACTCTGGAAAACGATCAGCTGAAAATAACATACCGAGTCACGAACAACTCCGACCGCGATATGCCATATTGTATCGGCGCACACCCTGCTTTTGCGCTTGACGGCGACATAAGCGGATACAAGCTGATTTTCGCGGAAAACGAAACCGTGAACAGTCCCGTCATGAATCTCGAGACCCGTATGTGGGGCGACAGCGACCGCGTAAACCGCCTGACCGACAGCAATACTTTCCCTCTGCGCTACGACCTTTTTGATAACGACTGCGTTTACTTCGACACGCTGCGCTCGAAAAGCTGCTCGCTCGTCAGCGAAAACGGCGGCGGAGTCGACATAAGCTGGGATGGATTTGAAACGCTCGGCGTATGGACTCCCGACCACAAAAACGCTCCGTTTGTGTGCATTGAGCCGTGGTGCGGCTGCGACGATTACGATACAGACAGCGGCATTTTTAATGAAAAGCGCGGTATACAGACCGCACTGCCCGGTGAAACTAAAACATACACAATGACTATCAGAAAAATTTGAAAAGAGGTGCTCTCTGTGAAGAAAAATGAAATAAAACACATTCTCAAAAAAATGACCGTAAAGGAAAAAGCAAGCCTTTTATCAGCGCTTGACGGCTGGAACACCAAGCCGATAAAACGCCTCGGCGTTCCGTCGATCTCAATGGCTGACGGTCCTCACGGACTGCGCAAGCAGTACTCCGCCGACGACCTCGGAATTGAAACAAGCCACCCCGCGACCTGTTTTCCGACCGCTTCGCTCCTTGCCTGCTCGTGGGATAAGGAACTTGCCGAAAAGCAAGGCGCAGCCATCGGCGAAGAAGCAGCCGACCAGGAGCTTCAAATAGTCCTCGGTCCTGGAAACAATATCAAGCGCACTCCCCTCTGTGGGCGCAACTTTGAATATTTCTCCGAGGATCCGTTTCTTTCGGGAAATATGGCTTCGGGAATTATCAAAGGCATACAGAGCCGCGGCGTTGGTACAGCGCTTAAACACTTCGCCGCAAATTCTCAGGAAACCGACCGCTTTGTCATTGACGAAATAATCTCAGAGCGTGCCCTGCGCGAAATTTACCTCGCGTCGTATGAAATCCCCGTAAAAGAAGCTAAGCCTACCACGCTCATGTGCGCATACAATAAAATAAACGGACACTACTGCTCGCAGAACAAGTGGCTGCTTACCGACGTTCTGCGTAATGACTGGGGTTTCAAGGGTGTTGTAATGTCCGACTGGGGCGCGGTCGATAACCGCGTTCAGGGTGTTTATGCGGGACTTGACCTTGAAATGCCGTCGTCAAACTGCCTTAACGACAAGAATATCGTAAAGGCATACAAGCAGAAGCGCGTTTCAATAGAGCCGTCCGACAGCCGTTTCGACAACACGCTTACGGAAAAGCAGATAGACGCGTGCGCGGAGCGAATGCTTCGTCTGGTTTATTCGCTTGATGAAAAGAAAAGCGGAAAAAAATGTGATTATGAGGCTCACCACAAGCTGGCGGAACAGGTTGCAAAAGAATGTATGGTCTTGCTGAAAAACAACGGCATACTCCCTCTCAAGGAGAACGCCGAAATCGCCGTGATAGGCGAAATGGCAGTAAATCCGCGCTATCAGGGCAGCGGAAGTTCACGCGTAAATTCCGTAAAAACAGACCTTCCGCTCGATGAGCTGAAAAAAATCGCGAACGTAAGCTACGCTAAGGGCTATTCTCTCGATGATAACAATGATGTTTCGGAAATTGAAAACGCTGTCAGCGTCGCTAAGGACAAGGACGCAGTCGTTATTATCTCGGGACTCCCCGACAACTGCGAATCCGAGGGTTTCGACCGCAGCACGCTTGACATTCCCGAAAGTCACGTTGAACTGATAAAGCGCGTTTACGAGGCGAACAAAAATGTCGTTGTCGTTCTCTGTAACGGCGCACCGATAACTATGCCTTTCCTCGACAATTCCGCTGCCGTACTCGAAGCGTATCTCAGCGGCGAAGCTGGCGCGGGAGCTATTGCCGAAATTCTCTTCGGAAAAGCCTGCCCGTGCGGAAAGATAGCTGAAACATTCCCGCTGCGCATCGAAGATACCCCCGCATACCTCAACTTCCCTGGAAACGGCAAAACAGTACGTTTCGGCGAAGATATTTTCGTCGGCTACCGCTACTATGAAAAGAAAAATATTCCCGTACTCTTCCCGTTCGGATACGGACTTTCCTACACCACGTTCGAGTATTCCGACCTTTCGTTCTCGGCAGATGAGATCGGCGAAAACGACGAACTTATCGTCCGTGTGAATGTAAAAAATACAGGCAATTTCGACGGAAAAGAAATCGTTCAGCTTTATGTACGCGAATGTTCGCCGAAAATCGCACGTCCCGTAAAAGAACTCAAGGGATTCAAGAAGATTTTCCTGAAAAAGGGCGAAGAAAAATCTGTCGAATTTACGCTCGACCGCCGCGCGTTTGCATATTGGGACGAAAAGAACGGCGATTGGCGCGTTGAGGGCGGAAAGTATGAGATACTTGTGGGCGCGGCTTCGTCTGATATACGCGCGAGCAAGGAAATTGCGATACACGCGCAGCACTCTCCCGAAAAACTCACGATTTACAGCTATCTGCGCGACCTGCGGCTTCACCCGAACGGAAAAGAAGCAATGGCACATATCCTAAAGCTCATGGGTAAGGACGAAAAAGACGTTTTCTCTGACAACGAAAAGGACTCGCTAACATCGCTCGACTGGTGTATCCTCCGAAATATCATAACAATGTTCGGGCTTAAAATGACGATTTCCGACCTTGAAAAGCTGATTGAGGAAGTGAACGGCTAAAATGGAATGGCTCCAGACGCTGGATTTTCAAATTCTCGACAGCATACAAGGCGCGCTTAAATGCGGCTTTCTTGACGTTGTAATGACTGTTGTATCAAGGCTTGGCGGCGGGATAATATGGGGCGTTTTCGGAATTATCTTTCTTTTT
>USOZ01000023.1 GCA_900556525.1 uncultured Oscillospiraceae bacterium
GGCTTGACTGTTCTATCGCCGAGCTTAGCGAAGCTCTGCTCGACCTTGAGATAGATGGAAAGCTGCGCGTATATCCGGGAAACCGCTACGGGCTGATATAACCAAAAAAATTCCGAGAACTTAACTTCTCGGAATTTTTTTTGATATATTTTTGAGATATTCCCCGATAACGAGGTCTGCCATTCGTCCGTAGCTCTTCGTTCCGTCCGACTGGTCGTTTATTTTAAGATATGTGTCATTCACGGCGTTTGAAACCTCCGCGACAGGCGTATCAAACTGCGACCAGAATTCACTTTCAAGACAGATCTGCCGATAAACCCGCGCGTCGATCGTCCCGACTATCCTCACATATTCCTCATAGCTTACCGCCTTGTAATACGCGTTCAGCATATGCCCGAGCGTGCTGTAAAACCCGCTGTATTCGAGGTATTTGTCACCGCTTCCGCGGCAGGCAAGATACGAAATGAAGTTTGCTTCGTCCTCGCGCATGAACCCCGTCAGGTGTGAAAGCTCGTGGCAAATCGTGTGTCCTATATCCTCGGGCATATCACAGGTATTATAGTTCGCCTCCATTGTGTACGGCGTAAAAATCCCGACAATTTTCGTGTAACACATCAGCGGCGAAGCAAGCACAGGCTTTGCCTGCGGATAATACGACGAAAGCGCGGGATACTGCTCCGCTAGCGCATACATTGCGCTGACAGTCACACTCCTCAGGTTGTCGGGAAGAACGCACTGTCCTTTTTCATCAAGTTCAACCTCGTCAATAAGCCGATTTGTGTTTTCAATTATGTATTCGAGCGTTTCGCGCACTTCGTTGGTCGTATACGTTCGGATATCAATACCTGAATACGCCGAAAAAGGCGTGCGGTAATAATTTATCCCGCAGCTGTACATAAAACCTGTGCCGACAAGCGAAAGCACCATTGCCGCCGTTGAAACCGACGAAAGCAGAAAACGCAGGCGCTGACCCTTTTTGCGCACAAGCTGAACTATAAAATAAATTATTGCGAAAAGGCAGGTCAGCACAGCCAGCGTAACAACAATTTCGGCAAGCGAAAACGGAAAAATGCCGCTTATCCGCGCGAAAATTCCCACAAGAAACGGGTATATCACATCACCGTACCAGTTCGCAAAACCGACCGACAGCTTAGCCGTAATTCCCGCCGCAGCAAGCAAAACAAGCGCGACAGCGGTTATTATCCAACGTACTTTGAGAGATTTTTTTACTTTCATTCTGCACCTATATTTCAATCAGCATACCGAGCGTTCCCGCGACTATCAGCGCAAGCCCGACAGCGGATTTTGCGGTCAGCTTTTCGTGGAAAACAAAGTACGAAAAAGCGATCGTCACAAGTATGCTCAGCTTATCAATCGGAACGACCACGCTAGCAAGTCCGTTCTGAAGCGCTTTGTAGTAGCACAGCCACGAACCGCCCGTCGCAAGTCCCGAAAGGCAGATAAAACCAAGCTCTTTCTTCGGCGCCTCGGCAACTTTCTTGCCCTTTCCCGTCACAAAAACCATCACCCACGCCATAATAAGCACAACAGCGGTGCGGATAGTTGTTCCGAGGCTTGATTCAATATTTTCGATGCCGACTTTTCCGAGGATTGAAGTCAGCGCGGCAAAAAACGCCGAAAGCACAGCGTAAATCAGCCAGCGATTGCCTTTTGCGGACTGCGTCTGCTGCTTTTTCTCGATCATCAGATACGTTCCGACCGCGATAAGTGCAACGCAAAGCCATTTAAGCCATGTTATCTCCTCATGAAAGAAGATAATAGCGAGAATTATTGTGAGAATTGTGCTTGATTTATCTATCGGAACGACTTTATTTATATCGCCGAGCTGAAGCGCCCTGAAATAGCAGAGCCACGACGCGCCCGTAGCCGCTCCCGAAAGTACGAGAAAAATCCACGTTTTCGGCGTAATATCGACAATTCCGTCGAACGAACCGACTATCGCGGTCATAATCAGCGAAATTGCAAGTACAATGATCGTCCTTATGGCTGTTGCAACAGTCGAATCAGTTTTTCTTATCCCGCATTTTGCAAGAATTGATGTAACCCCCGCGAAAATCGCCGAGCCAAAAGCATAAATGACCCACATTTTAATGTCTCTTTTCGCTATTTTTCTGATTACAGTATATCACAACAAAGCGACAAGTGCAAGTTATTTTTTTAGCGCGCGTGAAATCGGCTTATAAATCACAAACGTTATTGCCGAGTCGATAGCCATTTTTGCAAAGGTAAACGGAGCGTTGAACCAGATGAGCGCGTCCCAGAGCGTAACGACCCCGCCGCTGAGCTTCTGATATTCGCCGAGAATAGCCTCCAACGGGAAGTTCATCGCCGTAACATAAAAAGGATAGGTTATGTAATAATTTACAAAGATGCTCACCGCCGCCGAAAGGACCGCACCGACCGCGCAGCCTATAAGCGCACTTTTCCGCGTCGGTTTAACGCGGTAAACTATGCCCGCAGGGACGACCATGCACACGCCAAGAATAGCGTTTGCAAGTTCCCCAACGCCCACGGAGTTGGTGGTGAGCAGGTGTATCGCGTTTTTGATTATGCACACTGCCGCGCCCGAAATCGGAGAAACCAGAAACGCCGCAAGAAGTGCAGGCAAGTCGGAAAAATCGAATTTCACAAATCCCGGTATCAAAAAAGGAATCGGGAACTCAAAAAACTGAAGCACCGCGCCAAGTGCCGCCAGTACAGCCGTAACCGTGATGAATTTTACCTTTTTGTTCATGTCAGATCATCCTTTCGACAGGGCGAAAAAGCAAACACCCCGACCGCAAAATGCAGTCAGGGCGCAAAAATGCTTGATTCATGTTTCTTTCATCCGGACTATACCGTCGGTTTCGGAATTTCACCGAATCAGCCGCAAGGCTCGTGGACTTTACCACCGGTGGAGAATTTCACTCCGCCCTGAAACATTGTTTTTTTGTTGAATTTATTATTCTTCGCAGCCGCAGTCACAGCCGTCCTCGAGAGAAGAAAGATCAAACTCGAGAGTTTCGCCGCAGTTGGGGCATTCGATAGAACCGGAAGAAATAACGTCAAAGTCGGTTGTGATAGTGTTGTTGCAGTTCGGACAAGTAATTTCGTACATATCGTCGTCGCAGCAGTCGTCACAGTCACATTCGTCCTCGCCGTAAACCTCGTCCTCGAGGTCGCATACGCTTTCTTCAAGATCGGTAACAACATCTGTTACGTCCTCAAGGTCAGCGTCAATATCTTCAATGTTGAGCGCAATATCACCGAGCACGTCGAGGATAGCGTTGATAATCTTTCCCTCGTTTGTGCTTTCGTCGATCTTCATGCCCTCAGCAAGTCCCTTAATGTAAGAAACCTTTTCAGCAATAGTCATAGCCATTTTTGTATCCTCCTTTTCGGATCTGAAGCCGCTTACTTGCCTGCGCGCTCCATGTATTCGCCTGTTCTTGTATCAATGCGGATAATTTCGCCGATTTCGATAAAGAGCGGTACGCGGATCTCTGCGCCTGTTTCAAGCGTAGCGGGCTTTGTTGCGTTTGTTGCGGTATCTCCCTTGAAACCGGGGTCGGTATCGGTAACTTCGAGTTCAACGAAGTTAGGCGGCTCAACGCCGAAAACCTTGCCCTTATAAGAAAGAACTTTACATACCATGTTTTCCTTAACGAACTTGAAGCTGTCGCCTAAGTCGGAAGCGTTGATCGGAACATCTTCGTATGTCTCGCTGTCCATGAAGTGATACAGTTCACCGTCGTTGTAGGTGTATTCCATATCCTTTCTTTCGATAAATGCAGTCGGGAACTTTGCTGTAGGGTTGTAGGACTTTTCAACTACCGCGCCGGTAATAACGTTCTTGGTCTTTGTTCTTACGAACGCAGCGCCTTTACCGGGCTTAACGTGCTGAAACTCAACGACCTGCATAACGTTTCCGTCTTCTTCAAAGGTCATTCCGTTTCTGAAATCGCCTGCTGTAATCATAAATAATAATCCTCCAGATAACTTTAAATAATATATCTCTTATATTTTACACGAAAATCCGCAAAAAAGCAAGTACTTTCGGTAAAATTTATGATATTTTTTTAAAAAATCAGATATATATGAGCGTTTTCGGCGTTTTTGTCAGGTTCATGCAGGTCGTTGAGTTTCAGCACGTTAAGCCCGCCGTAACAACGACCATATCCTCGATTCTCACGCCGTATTTTCCGGGAATATAAACTCCGGGTTCGATCGTGATTATCATTCCCTCGTGAAGCGTGAACGGACTTTTGAGCGAAACTGCGGGAGCTTCGTGAATTTCAAGCCCTACCCCGTGTCCGAGACCGTGCGTGAAATATTTTTCATAGCCCCCCGCGTCAAGCGTGCTGCGCGCAACGCTGTCCACGAGCTTTCCCGTAACGTCCGCACGGACGGCTTTAAGCGCGTCGGTGTTGGCACCCCAGACCGCGTTGTAGACATTTTTCATCTCCTCATCGGGCTTGCCGATGACTACCGTCCGCGTCATGTCCGAGTGATATCCGTCCACGACTGCGCCGAAATCAAGCGTCAGAAAATCCCCGTTTTCAAGCGGCTTATCCGTTGGAACAGCGTGCGGGCAGGCGGAATTTACCCCCGACGCAGCAATCGTGTCAAACGAGATGCCATCCGCTCCGAGGTCCATCATATAGAAATTGAGAACGGAAGCGACCTGCTTTTCGGTCATTCCCGCGCGCATCGAGGTTATCAGCTTCGAGAACGCCGCCTCGGCGATCCTCTGGGCAGCCTCGATCTTAGCGATCTCCTCCTCGCTCTTGATTATCCTCATGCGCTCGATCGTTACCGAAAGCCATGTTGAAGAATCGACCGTAAGCGCGTTGAACAGCTTTTTATAGTCCTCAAGTTCGCTTACCGTAACGGTCTTGCTCTCGATCGAAACTACCTGAATACCCTCGTCCTCGATTATCGCGTAAAGCTGCTTGCGCAGGTCGGATAAAAGCAGCACTTCGCAGCCCTTCGCCTGCTGCGCAGCCTTTTCGTAATATCGCGAATCAATTATCAGCCAGCTTCTTTTCTTTGTGATAAAAACAACTCCCGCCGACGAAGAAAACCCCGTCGCATAGCGCCTTGAAACGGGACTTGTAATAAGCGCGGCGTGAGTTTCGTCTTTAAGCTCGGTCGCGATACGTTCTGTAATGTACATAAAAACCTCGTTCCGCAGAAAAACTGCTTGGATTATTTTTGTGCAAGCGCCGAAACGGCAAGCCTGTAAACATCTTTCCCGAATCCGCAGATAACGCCAGTGCAGACTGCGGAAATAACGGACTTGTGGCGGAATTCCTCACGCTTGTGAACGTTAGAGAGATGCACCTCCACGCACGGAACCTCCGCTGCGGAAATCGCGTCGCGGATAGCAATGCTATAGTGCGTGTAAGCCCCCGCGTTAAGCACGATACCGTCCGCATTTCCTCTGGCGCTGTGGATAAAGTCAATAATTGCGCCCTCGGAATTGGACTGGTAAAATTCAGGCTCAACGCCGATTTTCCTGCAGTACTCCGTAAGCTCCGCGTTAATGCTTTCAAGCGTGTCCGCGCCGTAGATCTCAGGCTCTCGCTTTCCGAGCATATCAAGATTAGGTCCGTTGATAACAAAAATTTTCATTTCAAAAATTCCTTTCGGAAAAATATTTTTCGTACATTTTTTTCATTTCAGCGGCGTCCTCTGCCTGTGTTCCCGCGCTTTCGCATATCACCGACGGCTCAAGTCCGCGCTTTGCGAACAGCTCCATAAGCGGCTGCGGTTCGGGTCCGAATTCCTTATCCGCGAATGTCAAGTGACATTTTTCACCGCCCGCAGTGTACTGTATCCTGCTGAAATGAACGTGCATATTCTTCAGCCGCTCAAAGCCCAGCTTCTGCTCGATCTCGTCAAGGATAGCCGCGTAATCCTCCACAGTTTTTATCCCGCCGAGCGTGCGCGCATTAAGATGCCCGAAGTCGACGCACGGCAGAAATCTATCATCTATCCCGCAAAGCTCCATGACCTCGGAAAGCGTCCCTAGCTGATTTATCTTGCCCATTGTTTCGGGGCAGATCCTTATTTCGGAAAGCCCGTTTTCATCAAGCGCCTGCTGCGCCTTTAAAAGCGTATCTTTCGCCAGTTCAAGCGCGGCTTCTCGGCTCATTTTCGCGCACGAGCCCGAATGAACGACGATTTTTTCCGCTCCGAGCCGCTTTGCCGCCTGCGCGCTTTCGAGAATATACGAAACGCTTTTCAGCCTTGTTTCTTCATTTTCGCTTGAAAGCGAAATAAAATACGGGGTATGCAGAGAAACGTATATGCCGTGCTGCTTTGCGAGGTCGGGCAGCTTTTCGTACGTCTTTTCCGCTATACGAATGCCTCTGCCGCATTCGACTTCGTAGCCGTTAAGCCCCATTTCCAGCAGATATTCGGGAAGCTGTTCGGGAAATTTTCTTTTCCCAAAGCTCGTCGAATTTCCGCCCGGTCCGAATGTTATCATAAATGCTCCTATTTCAGCTTGCTGAAATCCCGTCGGAAAACGAGTCCCTCCGCGCTTCTTTTCAGCTTAAAAAGCGCGCCTTTTTCAAGGTGGAACGGTTCAACAAGAATTGTCTTTATTTTAGCGAAATTCCCGCCCATAACGTCGGTGAAAATCTGGTCGCCGACTACCGCGAGTTTATCTTTCGGCAGCCCCAGCCGTTTCACAGCCTTATTTATCCCGACAGTCAGCGGCTTTGCGCCCGATGACACAAATTCAAGTCCGAGCTTTGCCGCAAGCGGGCTTACGCGCTTGTATGTGTTGTTTGAAACTACTATCATCGCGATACCCAGACCGCGCATTTTATCGAGCCATTCGGGTATGCCCTCCTCAGCAGCGGGATTTCCGTGCATGGAAAGCGTATTGTCGAGGTCGAGAATAAGCCCCTCGATACCGTTTTCGCGCAAGAATTCCTCGTCTATGCTAAGAACGTTCTTTACCCAAAGCGTCGGCTTAAAAATCATATAATCAATCCCTGAGAGTAGGTCGTGTTGACGCTAAGCCTAATGACGCATCTTTTTGGCAAAATTTCACGCATCCTGCGTTAAAAAGGTTTGACAGGCGACAGCCTGCCCGCACCTTTTTGCCTTGTCTGTGTAAAATTTATGTCTGAAAATCTGCGCATTATTTTAGCGACAGCACTCCCTAAAATAAATTAAGCGGACTCGCCCGAGCCCGCTTAAACGAATTGTAAAATCCGCATTACTTGAACTTACGCTTACGTGCAGCTTCGGACTTTTTCTTGCGCTTTACCGAAGGCTTTTCGTAATGTTCTCTTTTACGAACTTCAGCCAGCACGCCGTCTCTTGCGCAGGAACGCTTAAAACGCTTTAAAGCGGTGTCTAAGGATTCGTTTTTACCAAGACGAATTTCTGCCATCTATATCCCTCCCTTTGCCTTACGGCACAGGTTATCTACAAGTGAAAATTAACTTAGTAGTGAACAAACAAATGCTCATTTCATATTATACAGCATCTGCCATGAATTGTCAAGCATTATTTTAAAAATTCTTCGATATTTATTTCTTCGCCGTCCTGCCAGAGGCGCTCGAGGTCATAAAACTCTCTCGTTTCCTTATAAAAAGCGTGAACAACAACGTCGATATAGTCGAGCGTTATCCATGTTGCTCCCTGAACACCCGAAATGCTCTTCGGCTCAACGCCCTGCTGACCCATGCGGAAATCTACCTCGTCAGCCATCGCCTTTACCTGCGTGGTGCTTGTACCCTCGGCGATAACGAAGTAATTTGCGAGAATTGTAAGGTCGCCGATTCTGAGGACGCGTATTTTTCCTGCCTTCTTGTCGTCGAGCGCCTTAACGATAGTTTTTACCATTTCTAAATCAGTCATATTTCTTTCCTTTCAAATCTTAAAGCTCATGTAAAAATTGTACGCCTCAAGCGACGAAACAGGAACCTTTTTTTCTCCCGCGATAAGGTCGGGTATCTGCCATTTCATCGCTCGGAACATTGCGTTATCGAGATTTTTCAGCGCATACGCACGGTATTTTTCAACGTCGGGATAATCGCGCTCCGCCGAAACAAGATCTCCCAGATACACTATTTTTTCAAGCCGCGACATACGCGCCCTGCCGACGGTGTGAAAGCGAATCGCGTTAAGAATATCCGTATCGGTTATCCCGAGAACGTTTTTGACGTAATACGCGCCCGCGATGCCGTGCCACGTTTTCTGCATTTCCAGCTCTGCGGGGTCAACATAAAATCCGCTTGCGAGAACTTCTTTTTTCATTTCATCGAGGTCGGCTTCCTTACGAATATCGTGAAGAATTCCCGCCGTGTAGGCTTTTTCCTCGTCCTCACCGTGTATCTGCGCCAGTTTCACGCACATATCCGCGACATTGCAGCTGTGCTGAAACCGCTTTTTTCCCATCATGCCTTTTATCAGCGCCTTATAGTCCTCAGCCACGGTAAAGTCCCCTTTCGTCGATATAAGCCCTGACTTCTGCGGGAATAACCCCCTCGGTGCTTTCTCCTTTTAATATCATTTCGCGCACCTGCGTCGAGGAAACCTCGTTCACGGGCAGATTAAGCACCTTTATCCGACCTATATCGTTCGCATAGTCTATCATATCCGCATAGCAGTCGTTCTCCCGCGCCGCCGCAGTAACATGACACTCTTTCAACAGCGCTTCATACCTGTACCACTTCTCAAAATAGAACAGCATATCTCCGCCGATTATCAGATAGAATTCGGTATTTTTCGGATAAATTTCCTTTAGCGCACGGACGGTGTTTATCGTGTAGCTTGTCCCGCCAAGCTGCTTTTCAATGTCAGATATTTCAAATCTCTCGTCGCCCGCGAAAGCAATCCGACACATCTCAGCCCTGTCCTCGAACGAAACGTCAGCTTCGGCTTTATGCGGCGAATGTGCCGTAGGGATAATAAGCATTTTCTGAAGCTTCAGCGCGTCGCGCGCCGCCTTTGCAAGCGCGATATGTCCATTGTGAATGGGGTTGAAAGCTCCCCCGAAAATTCCGATTTTACTCATCTAAAAAAATTACCCTTTTCTTTGCGTCCTTGTTCTGACGATACAGCACAAACTTCGTTCCGATGACCTGGATAGGCTCGGCTTTGAGCGTTTCGCAAAGCTGCGTGCACACCTCTCGCGCCGTAAGCTCGCAAGTCTCGTGAACCTTTCCTTTTATCATTTCACGCTTGTTCAGCGCGTCGTCCGCCTGCTTTTCGACCTCGGGAGTAATTCCGTTCTTCCCGACGAGAAGAATTGTCTCGTATGTGTTGGCGAGCGCGCGGAGCTTTGCTCTGTCTTTTCCCGTCATATTTTATTCCTTTCTTTTGCCGCCTGCCGCAAGCACTTCCGCCAGCTTGCGGAGCGCGTTTGCGCGGTGACTTATTTCATTTTTTTCACTTGCGTCAAGTTCCGCCATCGTGCGTCCGTCGGGAAGCACGAAGATCGGGTCATAGCCGAAGCCGTTTTCTCCGACAGGCTCGGTCCCGATAACGCCGTCGCACGTTCCCAATACCGAATATTCCGTTTCATCGTCGAGAATGCAGTAAAGCGCGCAGACGAACCGCGCGGTTCTAAGGCTCTCGTCCGTCCCCTCGAGTTCTGAAAGTACTTTCTCCATGCGTTCCTTGTCTGTTGCATTTTCTCCCGCATATCTCGCGGAATATATCCCTGGCGCGCCGTCCAGAAAGTCTATTTCAAGCCCGCTGTCATCGGCAATTACAGGGCAGTGAACGATATTGTAAACCGCCTCGGCCTTTAAACGCGCGTTTTCGGCGAACGTTTCGCCGTCCTCGACAACTTCGATTTCTATTCCCTCGTCTTTAAGCGAAACAGGCTCAAAGCCGAGCGGTTCAAGCAGCTTTTTAAGCTCTTTCACCTTACCCTGATTGTTTGTAGCAACTACCAGCTTCATTATTCGTCCTTTCCCTCCGCGAAAAGAATTTCCGCATAATCCTTAGGATTAAATTCCTGTAAATCGTCTATTTTCTCGCCCACTCCGACGAGCTTGACCGGTATGCCAAGCTCGTTCTTTATGGGAATTATAATGCCACCCTTTGCCGTGCCATCCAGCTTTGTGAGAACTATACCCGTAATGTCGCATACTTCCTTGAAAAGTCTTGCCTGATTAACGGCGTTCTGTCCCGTCGTCGCGTCAAGCACCAGCAGAGTCTCGACCTTGCTTTCGGGGAGCTGCTGTCCGATAATTCGCGAGATTTTTTTCAGCTCGTCCATAAGATTTTTCTTATTATGGAGCCGTCCCGCGGTGTCGATAATGAGAACGTCGGCGTTTCTCGCCTTTGCTGCGGTGCAGCTGTCAAAAACGACCGCTGCGGGGTCGCTGCCCTCCGAATGTTTTACAATATCAACTCCGGCTCTGTCCGTCCAGACGTTGAGCTGCTCAATCGCCGCCGCGCGGAACGTATCCGCCGCCGCAACAAGCACCTTTTTCCCGTCCTTTTTGAGATTAGCGGAAAGCTTTCCTATCGTGGTCGTCTTGCCCGCGCCGTTTACACCGATAACGAGAATGACCGACGGCTTTGTTGATAGATCAAGCTCGTTTCCGCCGCTCAGAATTTCGGCAATGATATTTTTCAAAAGTCCTTTTACTTCATTCGGGTCGGTCGCTCCCGTTTTCTTCACTTCCGAACGGAGCCTGTCGCAAATAAACGACGACGTTGCCGCTCCTATGTCGGATAAAATAAGGGTTTCCTCAAGTTCCTCAAAAAAATCCTCATCAATTTTCGTGAACGAGTTCACGAGCGATTCGACCTTGCCGACGAAGCTGTCCTTCGTCTTTTTCAGACCCTCTTTAAGCTTGTCAAAAAATCCCATTGATTGTCCTTTCGTTTATCAGTCAAGTTCCATTTCCATTTCGTCCAGCAATTCCTGATGCAGCAGCTTTGAAACACCCTTTTCCTGCATATAAACGCCATACAGAACGTCGCAGCCCTCGATAGTTCCGCGCCTGTGAGTTATTATCATAAGCTGCGTCTGCGTGCAGAAGCGCTTCAGATATGTAACATACTTCACAACATTTATTTCATCAAGCGCCGCGTCTACCTCGTCGAGCATACAGAACGGCGTCGGTCTGTGCAGCAGTATCGCAAAATAAATAGTGATAGCAACCATTGTCTGTTCGCCGCCCGAAAGCGAAATAAGGTTTTTTATCAGCTTTCCGGGAGGCGCGGCAAAAATTTCTATGCCGCTTCCGAGAACGTCCTCGGGATCCATGAGTTCGAGGTGCGCTTCTCCTCCGCCGAAAACTTCTTTGAATATTTCGCTGAATTTTTGATTGATTTCATTGAAGCTCGCAAGAAACTTTGCCTTTATATCTGCGGTAAGTCCCGCAATCAGCTTTTCAAGATCGCGCTTCGAGTGTTCCACGTCGCGAAGCTGACCCGAAAGCTCGTCGTACTTCGCCTTAACTTCCTCAAATTCCTCGATAGCCGCAAAGTTTACATTTCCGAGCGCGGAAATTTTCCTGCGCAGTTCCTGTAACTGCTTCTGCGCCTCGGCAAGGTTTTCGAGCTTCTGCGCCTGCTCTTTCGCTTCCGAAACGGTCAGTTCATACTTATCCCAGAGCGTCGAGCGCAGCTTCTCGTCCTCGCGCTCTATTGAAGCCTTTTTTTCGATCGCGACCGCAAGAGCGTTCGAAAATTTCACCTTGTCGTCGCCCTTTTCGCGTATTTCACGGGTCACTTCCGCCATACGCCGTTCGCACTCGTTTTCCTTTGTGATTATCTCCGCGATAGCCGTACCCGTTTCGCCGAGCGAGCTTTTGAACTGCGCCATTCTTTCGCGCTTTTCCTCTATCTGCCCGCGCAGCTCTTCGCTGTTTGCGTTTATCTGAACTATTTCATCGGCAAGCCGCCTGCTGTCCGCGCCTGCGGCCTCTTCAAGAACAAGAAAATGCCAGGGCACATGGGATGCGGCCCGTGAAATACGCGAAAAGGGCGACCCGTTTTCTCGGCTTCGAGGTGTTCCGTATCTTTCTGCGCGGTAAGCCTTGCAAGGTTGAGCTGACCTATTTTTTCAGAAATTTCAGAACGTTCGCCGTCCGCCCTAGCGAGCTGCTCTCCCGAACGCGCAAGTTCCGCTTCGTTCTCGGCGATTTCCTTTTCAAGCGCTTCTATCCGCGCCGCACAGTCGGCGATAATGGCTTTCTGCTGCGCCTGCTGCTTTCTGCTGCGGTCGATTATAAGTTCCGCGCTCTCCTGCTGCTCCTCGCACTGCCTGATAAGATCCTTAACGCCGCCGAGTTCCGCCGTAAGACGTATTTCCTCTTGACGAAGCTGCTGAAGCTGCTCTTTATAGCCCTCGATCTCAACGCCCATCTTGTTGACTTCCGCCTGAAGCTCGGCGAAACTTCCTTTCGAAAGCGCGAGCGTGTCAGAAATTTTCTGCGTTTCGGCGGTGAGCGTGTCTATTTCCTGCTTTCGCGAAATAATGCCGCTGGTTTCTTTTACAGAACCGCCCGTGAACGAACCTCCCGCGTTTACAAGCTGTCCGTCGAGCGTGATTATCCTGAATTTGTAGCCGTATTTTTTCGCAATTCTCGCCGCAGTGTTTATGTCGTCAACTACCGCAGTTTTTCCGAGAACGGAACGGATAATTCCGCCGTACTTTTCGTCGCATTTCACAAGCTCGGAGCCAAGTCCCTCGAAACCGTCCTCGTCTGAAAGCCCGGGCTGACTTAGTTCGCTGCCCTTTACCGAGGTGAGCGGATAGAACGTTGCGCGCCCCGCGTTAGCCTCTTTAAGATAGCGTATACATTTTTTCGCAGTTTCTTCGTTCTCGACAATGATATTCTGAAGCGCATTTCCGAGCGCCGTTTCAATAGCCGTACCGTACTTTTTTTCAACTCCGATAACGTCCGCGACCGTTCCGTGAATACCGCTGAGTTTTCCTGTTTTCGCCGCGTGCATTACCGACTTTACGCTTGAAAAATAACCGACCATGTTCTTCTCAACGTCAGAGAGAACCTCGAGCCGCTGACGTTTCTGGTCATAGCTTCTGCGAAGCTGTTCAAATTCAGTCTGCTTTGCCGCGAGCTTTTCGCTCTTGCCGGAATACAGCTTTTCATATCCGACCAGTCTGTTTTCAATGTCGGATTTCTTCTCTCCGAGCGCTTCAAGCTCATCGCTCAGCGCGCGGCGCTTTTTCCTGTATTCCTCCGATAGTTTATCCTGATTTTCAATGCGTTCCGTGTCTGCGGCAAGCTGCTCGGTAAGGCTGTTCACTGTCTGTTCCGCCTGCTGCGCGGTGAGCTTCGCTTCGGTAAGTTTCCCGTAAAGAACGCCGTTCTTCGCGTCAAGCTCCCTATGCTCCTCGTCAAGCCCCTTGTTCTCCTCGATAGCCGCCGTAAGGCTGTCCTGAAACGCTTTTATCTGCTCCTCCGCCCGCGCCGCCTCGGCACTTTTTTCAGTAATTTTTTCTTCAATTTCGGCTATCTGCGCGTCGAATTCCTCGCTGCTTTTCTTTCCGCTTTCTATCTGCCGCTCTATCTCGCCTATTCTTGTTTCATTGTGCCTGATTTCATTTTCAAGGACAGCTATTTCCTTATCCGCGTCCGCCATTTCGTCCTTAGCGTTCTCGCTCTGTCTGCGCAATTCTTCAAGCCGCGCGGCAAACTGTCCCTTAGTGATAGCCAGCCTGTCGTTTTCCTCTTCAAGCGCGCCGATCTCGCGTTCAAAATGTTCACATTCGCCCTGATTTACGAGAATTGCATTTTCGGTATCGGTAAGGCTTACGTCAACGGCAAGTACGTGGGCGCGCACAAAGGCGGATACAATCCCTTTTCT
>USOZ01000024.1 GCA_900556525.1 uncultured Oscillospiraceae bacterium
ATTATAAGGTCACGAAATTCACTGTGTCAAGTATTTTTTTGAAGATTAAGGTAATCCTAACTTACTATCATATAAATTTTACACAGGCATTGTAATTAATGATATAATAAGGTAGAATATTTTGTCCGAACGTCATGTCAAGCGGATATTCGCAATCCGCTTCGCTACTTGCTCATAACCGAATAACTGCTCCGCAGTTTATCAGAAGGAGCTTGCACCATCTCTGTCCTGGCAATATCAAATCTGGATTATCAGGGTCTCTCAATATATTTCTATTAGCTTCGTATATTCTATACCATTGAATAGGATTATTATATATATAGCTATAGCCTGCAATTCTCCATAAAGCGTCAGTTAAAGGAACTCTTCTAACCACTATATAATATTGAGGAAGAACGGTTATTTTTCCCGCTGTATTAACGGGTTGTCTTTCCATTCCGTCTATTATTTGTCCCGTTTCATTTCTTCCCGTATCTCCTATAACGACATCGCCATCTCCCGCTCTTTGAGGTCCTCTTTCCTGTATAGCATTTAAAGATTTATTAGCCTGTTCCATCTTCTCTCTTGCCAAAGCGTTATTATTTTTATTTAAAGCGTCTTCCGCATCCGCTATAAGTTTTGAAATATTTTTATCTTCTTCGCTACCTTTAGTTATATATCCATCGTTAAGCATTTTTTCGTATCTTTCTTTTAATTCGGACAAATGTCTTGCATTTTCTTCTCTTACGATAGACAAACTTCTATCGGAAACTATTTTATCCATATTTTTTGACGCCGTTTATTGCCGAAACAGCAGCAAGCTCGGGCGAAACAAGATATATCTGACCGTCCTTTGTTCCGCTTCTGCCTTCAAAGTTGCGGTTAAATGTACGCAGAGATATACCCTTTGAGTTAGGCGACTGTCCCATACCGATACACGGGCCGCACGCGCTTTCGAGTATTCTTGCGCCTGCGTCAATCATTATAGCGAGCGCGCCATTCTGAGCGAGCATATTCAGTACCTGCTTTGAGCCGGGAGCGATAGAAAGAGATACATCGGGATGAACCGTCTTTCCCTTTAAAATGTACGCAACTTTCATCATGTCAAGCAGGGAGCTGTTCGTGCACGAACCGATACATACCTGATCAATTTTCATATTGCCAATCTCGTCAACGCTCTTTACATTGTCGGGAGAATGCGGACAAGCTGCAAGCGGAACAAGCTCGGAGAGATTGATTTTAAGTTCCTCATCATAAACCGCGTCGGGGTCTGCCGCAAGCGGAACCCACACTTCTTCGCGCTTCTGAGCTTTTAAGAAAGCCTTTGTAACTTCGTCCGACGGGAAAATAGAAGTTGTCGCGCCAAGCTCTGCACCCATGTTGGTTATCGTTGCACGCTCAGGTACTGAAAGAGTCTTAACACCTTCGCCGCAGTATTCGATAACTTTGCCTACGCCGCCCTTGACCGACATTCTTCTCAGAACTTCAAGGATAACGTCCTTTGCAGCAACCCACGGCGAAAGCTTTCCGGTAAGCTCAACTTTAACAACTTTCGGATAAGTAATATAGTAAGCGCCGCCGCCCATTGCAACCGCAACATCAAGACCGCCTGCGCCCATAGCAAGCATACCGATACCGCCGCCTGTGGGAGTATGGCTGTCAGAGCCGATAAGAGTCTTTCCGGGAATTCCGAAGCGTTCAAGATGAACCTGATGGCAGATTCCGTTGCCGGGTCTGCTGAAATATATGCCGTGTTTTTTTGCAACCGAGCCTATAAAGCGGTGATCGTCGGCATTCTCAAAGCCCGACTGAAGCGTATTGTGGTCGATATACGCCACGCTTCTTTCTGTCTTTACGCGCGGAACGCCCATTGCCTCAAATTCAAGATAAGCCATAGTTCCCGTCGCGTCCTGCGTCAGCGTCTGGTCGATACGAAGCCCGATTTCAGTACCTTTAACAGGCTCACCGTCAACAATGTGCGCACGAATAATTTTTTCTGTAAGAGTAAGTCCCATTGGTTTTTTGCCTCCTTTTTAATACTGTATTTATTGTACTATTTTTTATAGATTTTGTCAAGAAAAAACGCAGTGAAATGAATTAAAGTTTTTCCAAAATTTCATTTTCGATAAAACAAACCAAAAACAGGTATTGACGAACCGAAAACTAAGTGTTATAATACATAATGTATAATTATGCTTAAATATCGGAGGTTGCATGAGAGAAAAAAGCCTTAAAATTTTATCTGCTTTCTTGTGTGCCGTATTCATGCTCGGCGGCTGCCGTGAGGCAAGTCAATCAACTCAGACTATTGCAAACGGCAGTTTCGGCGGCATAGCTTTTGATACACAAAGCCTAACAGCAAGTTCAGCAGTTCCGATACCCGATATAACAACGACAATTCCCGACGATTTTATTGAAAACCCTGAACAAAGTACAACATCATACGAAGAAAATACAGAAAGTATAGTCACGTCTGAACAGGAAAGTACAAAGCCGGCAACTGTTACAAGCACTACATATATTGAAACAACAACTGCGATAGTTCCCGTTTCGCAAGTTACGGAAACATCATCGCAAACCACACCTGAAACGACGACCTCCGTTTCAACAACAGAGAGTATTTCTGAAACGACCGCGCAAGCCGAAAATATTTCCGCAAGTTATTCTTTCAACAGCTATAAAGCGCTGAATTACAGCGAAATGAAAGGCGTCTGGATTTCATATCTCGAAATAGCCACTCTCCTGAAAAATAAAAGCGAAAGCGATTTCCGCTCCGCATTGAAAAGCATCTGCACTAACTGTACACAGCTCGGACTCAACACGGTTTATGTCCACGCACGAGCTTTTGGCGACGCATTTTATTATTCGGATTTATTCCCTTTTTCAAAGCATATTTCGGGTCAGTACGGTTTAAAGACATCATATGACCCGCTTGAAATAATGGTTGATGAGGCGCACAAGCAAGGGCTTTCGATACACGCTTGGATAAATCCCCTTCGTCTTTGCACCGCTTCTGAACTAAGCTCGCTTTCGGGCGACTTTCCTATAAAAAGTTGGTACAACAGTTCGTCAAAAAACGGAACATATATCGTAAACGTGAACGGGACATTTTATCTCAATCCCGCTTATAAAGAAGCCGTAAAGCTGGTCGGCGACGGGGTGAGGGAAATCGTTTCACGATACGACGTTGACGGCGTTCATATCGACGACTATTTCTACCCAACTACGGATACATATTTCGATAGTAAGGCTTTTGCCGAATCAGACATTTCTTCCCTTTCAGCGTTCCGTATTTCCAATTGCAATAAACTTGTGAAAGAGATTTATAACGCCGTACATGAGTGCTCTGGAACAGCAGTTTTTGGTATAAGCACGCAAGGAAGCATGAGCAATAATTTAAACCAGCTCTATGCTGACGCACAGGCATGGTGTTCCGGAGGGTATGTGGATTATTTTGCGCCGCAGATATATTACGGCTTTGAAAATTCAGCCCAGCCATTCAAAACCTGCACAGATCAATGGAACGAACTTGTCGATAGAACCGACGTTAAATTGGCGATAGGTCTTGCGGTTTATAAAGTCGGCGCAGAGGACAAGTGGGCAGGCGCGGGTGTTTACGAGTGGGTCAACACAGACTCAATGCTCAAACGCCAGATCGAATATGCGCAGAGCTGCAAAAACTATGGCGGATTCGCTCTTTACAGTTATAATTATCTGTTTACAAATGGGTATCTGACAAGTTCAATAAAACGAGAAATTGAAAACTTTAAACCGCTTATTGCGGAGTAAAAGGAAGGTTAAAATGAACGTAAAAAAATGTTTTGCCGCATTTTTATGCACTGCGGCACTTCTGCTTAACTCCTCGCCTTTACATATTTTCGCGGAAAACAGCTCGGATTCCTCAGAAACCGACTATTCAATTTCCGATGAAACGGAAAATACGCAGGAAACCGCCGGCACAGGATATATGTTTACACTTCCTGACAATATGCGGGCTTGTGTGATTACTCCCGGTGTAGATTATTTTACATCTGACGAAGATACTGCGGAAGCGCTTTCAGCCGAACTCGAAAAAATATTTGCAAACTTTTCAAAAATCGGGCTTAATACTGTAATAATAAATACTATTCGCGACGAGCGTTCATATTATAGTATAGATATGAACGCAGGCGAAGAGTTAGTCGATCCGACAGCAATCGCTGTTCAGACGGCATATAACTTCGGTATTTCACCGTATGTCGTTCTGGATCTGAGTCACCTCATGCTTGACAGCGCAAGCACCGCACAAATTGATACGCTGATTTCGCGTGTTCACCGTTTTGCACTTAAATATCCATGCGACGGCATTATCCTCGATGATTACTACATTTGCCGCAACGCGGACACATTCAGCGGATATATGAACAACGGTTCGGGTGTTGGGTACACGAACTGGCTTTACGACACCGCCGACCAACTGTTCAGCAGCGCTGCCGACGTAATTCACCTTACCGATAATTCAATAGCAGTTGGTTTCATGATAAACGATATGTGGGCAAATTCATCGGTAAATGAACTCGGAAGCGATACTTCCGATTCGGTTCAGGCTTACTATGACGGATATTCTGATACCAAAAGCTTTATTGAAAAAGGCTACACCGATTTTGCACTTATCCGCGCATACGGTTCGCTCACAGACGAGGCGCTGCCGTTTGAAAATGTAACAGGCTGGTGGGGCAGCCTTGCCGCCGAATATGATATGCCAATTTATATTGTTCACTATAACGAAAAAATAGGAACAAGTGAAACCGGCTGGGGTGCTGAAGATCAGCTTTTGAAACAGCTCACGGTAGCAAAAAAGCTCGACAGCTATCAGGGCAGCGTTTTCAATTCATATGAACGTCTTACGCAAAATCCGCTTGATACCACATCAACATTAACCTCTTATTTTAATGAACAGATAAATGAAGAATCTTTGTTTTCCGACCTCAAAGTTGTTTCCCCCGCTAAGTTCACTTTCACAACAAGCGAACCAAGCGTAACTTTCATGGGAAGTTTTGACAGCAATTTCCCAGTATATTTCAACAATTCACCCATTCAGCTTAACGACGCAGGCAACTTCTATTTCACCCGCGATCTAAAAGTCGGTTTAAACACTTTTACGATAACCCATAAATCAAAAACCTACACATACAAAATTGAACGCAAGATTGTTGTAATGCAAACTATTGCGACTGCAATTTCCGAGGGTAAAACACTTCGCGTCGACGGCGGAACAAAAATCAACCTTTCTGTGACAGCCTACAAAGGTTCTAAAATATACGGTGTAGTAAACGGAACTACGGTTAAAATGACCGAACAGGAGGGCAAAACCGACGACGAGGATTATAACTCGTCCTATGTCCGCTACACGGGAAGCTATACCGCCCCGAAAGGAATAGTCAACGAGGAACAAAATCTCGGAACTATCAAGATATGCGGCGAAAACAGCGGTTTTAGCATGGAAGTTATAGGCGCAAAGGTTATTGTAAACGCCGAACCTGAACCTGTTATAAAAAAAGAAGCGGAGATGACCGACGCTAACAGCGCAGGTTCAGGCGAGATAATCGGTACACTTGAATCTATTTACAAAAGTACCGACAGTATTAAATATGTAAAAGTAAATTCGGATTACACCATTGTGTACGACGGAAAAACAGCCGATGATATTCCCTCGCCCGTTTTCTCTCAGCTTCCCGCAGGCACGATTGAGCCGTATAAATCCACGTCGGGAAACTATTACCTCACTATGTCGGGAAAACGAATCGCCGCGTCGGCAGCTTCGCTTGTAGACGGGACAGGCATTGAAAAGAACGCCCTCTTTGTCAAGTCGATAGGCACTTCAAGCGGGAAAAGCTATATTCGCATAAGCGCGGATTACAAAATAGGCTTCAATATGCAGCTTGTGGGCAATAATTATTACACGGACTGGGAGGGAGATTATTACCTCAAGTCATTTACGGCAACGCATCTTTACATAACTTTTGAAAATGTAACAAGCGTTACAAAACTGCCGTCCTTTGAGAACAATCTTGTATTTAAGTCGGGAAAATGGGATACAGTAACCGAAGCAAACGGAACAAAGTTCCGACTTATACTTGAATTAAGACAGCCGGGAGTTTATTCGGGTCATTCGGCAACATATACAGCCGACGGCGACCTTATGCTAAACTTCCCTGTACCCACAAACTCTCTCAGCGGACTTACTGTTGTTGTCGATCCGGGTCACGGATATGGTAAATCCGCAACAACTATCGATCCGGGAGCAGTCGGAGAGGTTGTTGAACAGGAAGTCGTACTTGCAATTTCAAAAGAACTAACGTCGCAGCTTAAAGCTGCGGGAGCAAATGTAGTCAGACTTAAAACCGAGAGTCAATTTCTTCTTACAAAGGAACGCCCGATATACGCTCGAGGGTATGGGTGTGATATTTACCTGTCAATCCACGCCAATAAGTCGCTTGTCGACGGCTCGGCACGAGGAGTTGAGGTTTATTACTTCACTTCATATTCACAGCCGCTTGCAGCGAAAATCTCGGAAAGCATTGCAACATACTATGCAAATTATGCTTATGCAGACGGCGCTTACCGTGACAGAGGTGCAAAATACAGTTATTTTCAGGTTACATTGCAGCAGGATTTCCCGTCTGTTCTTGTTGAAACGGGCTTTGTAAATGAAATCAACGACGCTATGACGCTGGCTTCGCCCACTCACCAGAAAGGTATAGCCGCCGCAATAGTGACAGGCATTAAAAATTATCTGTCCAGAAGCAGCATTTCTTACGCTTCCGACGGTTCGAGCAATGCCGACTACACCGAAAACGACAATGCCGTAACCGAAGACAACAATACAGAAGATACTCAATCGCCCGAAAGCAGCGAGGAGGAACTTGACGATCCCGAGGAAACCGACGATCTATCGGGCGAAATAACCTCAGCGCCCGAAGATACGGTTTACAGTGATGACACGACTGTTCCAGATGATTTCATTTCATGGGAAGATACAACCGCAGCCGAGGTTACGACCGATACGACTACCCTTCAGCCGCCCGACACAGGAAACTGGGGCGGAGGAGGAATACCGTCAATTTAAAGAAAAATCAAAAATGTTAATTTTTTGTCGGAAATGGCTTGCATTTAAGTAGGTTTTCTGCTATAATGATTAAGGTCTTTTGCCGGATACGTTCCGGCACTTTATGTGAAAAAAGAAAGGAATGGTTACACAATGCCGGCAAGTATTGTAGTTGGTACGCAGTGGGGCGATGAAGGAAAAGGAAAAATAATTGACATTATCGCTTCGAGAGCAGATGTTGTTGTCCGTTCACAGGGCGGAAATAACGCAGGTCACACCGTTGTTAATGACGGGAACACTTATAAGCTTCATCTTATCCCTTCGGGAATTCTTTATAAGAACACGCTTTGCTTAATAGGCGCAGGCGTAGTTCTTGATCCCAAGGATTTTATCGGAGAGCTTGATTCTCTCGGCGAGCGCGGAGTTACTTTTGACAATCTTAAAATCGACCCGAGAGCGCACGTAATCATGCCGTGGCATATTACTCTCGACGGACTTTCCGAAAAATTCCGCGGAAACAGCGACATAGGCACTACCAAAAGAGGTATCGGCCCAGCTTACATGGATAAATATGAACGCTGCGGTATCAGAGTATACGACCTTATTCATCCTGAAGTGTTTGCTGAAAAGTCACGCGCTACGGGAATGCTCAAAAATAAGATCATCACGCAGGTTTACGGCGGCGAAGCTCATGACATTGAAGCAATTATCAAGGAATATACCGAATACGGCAAACGTCTTAAAAAATATGTCGATGACGTTTCGGTCATTGTTTACAATGCAGCAAAATCGGGAAAACAGATAATGTTCGAGGGCGCTCAGGCTACCCTGCTCGACATTGATTTCGGCACATATCCTTATGTAACTTCTTCGCATCCTCTTTCTGCGGGCGTTTGCGTAGGAACAGGCGTTGGTCCTATGATTATAAACGACATTATAGGCGTTGCAAAAGCATACACAACAAGAGTCGGAAAAGGTCCTTTCCCGACCGAGCTTGAAGATGAAACGGGCGATCTTATCCGCAACAGAGGCGGCGAATTCGGTACAACCACCGGACGTCCCAGAAGAACAGGCTGGTTTGACGCCGTAATCGTTCGCCATTCGGTACGCGTAAACGGTCTTTCAAAGCTTGCTATCAACAAACTTGATACTTTAAGCGGCATCGGAAATCTGAAAATATGCGTTGCTTATAAGAAGTCTGACGGAACGCTTATCAAGGACTTCCCCGCTACTCTTGAAGAGTTAGCAGACTGTGAGCCTGTTTATGAGGAATTTGAAGGCTTTGACGCCGATATTTCAAATTGCAAGAGCTTTGATGAACTTCCGCAGGTTTGCAAGAACTACATTTTGAAGTTGGAAGAACTTTGCGAGTGCAAGATTGCTATGGTCGGTATCGGTCCCGACAGAAGCCAGATTCTCGAAAGATAATTGAACACCGGAAAAGGGACTATGGCTTTAACCGTAGCCCCTTTCTTTTATCAGTCATAAAAGGAGTCACAAATGCTGAATATACTTTTTATAGGTGATGTTGTCGGTCAGACGAGCGCGGCTTACCTTGTATCACAGCTCCCTCAGCTAAAAAAAGAATACAGAATTGATATGACAATCGTTAATGGCGAAAATTCCGCCGACGGAAACGGAATTACTCCATTTTCCGCAAATATTCTGCTTTCGGGCGGAGCTGACGTTATCACAACCGGAAATCACTGCTTCCGCCGCCGCGAAATGAACGATATGTATGAGCAGTGCGACACCATAATACGTCCGGCAAACCTCGGTGATGTCTACGGTAAGGGCGTTTGTATATTCGACATGGGAAGAACAAATGTAGCGGTTATAAACCTGCTCGGAATGTCATACATGGATTATTCCGACAATCCTTTTCACTGCGTTGACCAAATTCTCAAAGATATTCCGACGCCGAATATTATCGTAGATTTTCACGCCGAAGCGACCTCTGAGAAAAAAGCAATGGGATTTTATCTCGAAAACCGCGTTTCAGCCGTCATCGGAACACACACTCATGTTCAAACGGCGGACGAAGAGATCCTGAGCGAACATACGGGATATATCACAGACGCAGGAATGACGGGAGTTCACCGCTCAGTACTTGGCATAGACAAAGATGTGATAATATCGCGCCTGACATCATATTACCCGCAAAAGCACACCTACCCTACCGGTGATATTATGATAAACGGCGTGGTAATTTCAATAAATGAAAAAACAGGCTGCTGTACTTCAATACAGCGCGTCTACAAACAGGAGGGAAATTAAAATGGAAGCAATCAAGGTATCATCAAGAAGTGTTCCGAAATCGGTAGCCGGAGCTATTGCGGCTGTTATCCGCGAAGGAAACCCGGCAGAAGTACAGGCAGTCGGCGCAGGAGCGGTAAATCAAGCCGTTAAGGCGATCGCAATTGCTCACCTTTATTTTACTGAAGATGAACGTGAGCTTGTGTGCGTTCCGTCGTTTTCCGAACTTGAAGTTAATGGCGAAGAAAAAACAGGAATGAGCTTTAGAGTAGAATTGAGGTAAATAATATTTTGCAAAATTTGTAAAAAACATTGACAAATGCAAATTCATGTGCTATACTAAGGTAAATAATATTTACAGAAAGGGCTGAAACTATGTCACTGATTGTTGAACACTTATCAAAATCCTTTAATGGACATCAAGCAGTCAAAGATTTGTCATTTCAGTTTACCGAGCCGGGCGTTTTCGCCTTTCTCGGAACGAACGGAGCAGGAAAAAGCACATCTATCCGAATGATCCTAAATATGCTTAAAAAGGACAGCGGAACCGTACTATGGAAAGGTAAGCCGCTGAATGTTCTTGATGAGAAAATCGGCTATCTTGCCGAAGAGCGAGGACTATATCCCAAATACAATGTTGAAGAACAAATGTATTATTTTGCTTCGCTGAAAGGTATGAAAAAATCTCAGGCAACGCCTGCGATCGATTACCTTTTCAATAGACTCAATATCAACGAATATCGCAAGAAAAAAGCCGAACAGCTTTCAAAGGGTAATCAACAGAAAGTTCAGTTAGCGGCGGCGCTTATATGCAATCCCGAGCTGATTATTCTTGATGAACCGCTCAGCGGACTTGACCCTGTTAATGCCGATTTATTCAAAAGCATTATCCGCGAAGAACGCGACAAGGGAAAATTTATTGTAATGTCATGCCACCAGATGGAAACAATCGAGGAATTCTGTGAAGACCTTGTGCTGCTTCATCGAGGCGAAACGGTAATGCAGGGCAACCTGAACGAAATCAAAAAGAGTTACGGACGAGTAAATCTTACTGTTAAAGCAGATCAGGAATTTTTGCCTATTGCCGAGGAAATAGGACTTACGGTTGTCGAAGATACGCCTAACGGCACGAATTTTAAGGTTCACGGCGATGAACAGGCACAGGAATTTTTACGCAGAATGCTTGAAGAAAAGATAAATGTAGTGAAATTTGATTTGCGTGAACCTTCGCTGCATGAATTATTCGTAGAAAAGTGCGGATCTGCCGCGCAGGAGGGAGAGAAAACAAATGAAGCTTAAAGGTTGGAAAAATATATTTGCTTTCACCTTTTCACAGCAAATTAAAACAAAATCTTTCATTATAAGCACGATAATTATTGCAATCATTATCGCCATTATGACCGCAACGGCAAATATTCTGCCTGTTTTCCTGCTTGAAGATGAAATAAATCAGATAGAAAGCATTGCGAACGGCGAAGCTGTTGATTTTTCGATTTCAAAGCTGTATATGTCAGACGAAACAGGTCTTAATACAAATTATAATATTACTGCCGCTTCATTCGGGTTCAAGTTGGAGAAAATCGCTCCCGAGGAATTTGAATCGAAGCTCAGCGAACTCGAAACGACAACTGAAAACGCAATGCTCGCACGCGCGTATGAAAAAGACGGTGTACTTAACCTTGACGCATACTATGCAGGCGAAAATTCAACAATAAACCCTTCCGACTGCACAACAATTCTCAGCACGCTTTCAACGCAGCTTCAGGTTCAGTATCTTGACTCTCTCGGCGTAGCTTCCGACAAGATAACAACCGTTATGAGCGGTGTAAGCACACAGCTTCTCAAAGCGGGCAATGAAGCGACCAGCATGGTTCAGGATATAATCAACTCGGTAGTTCCGATGCTTTCGTCGCTCGTGCTGTTCATATTCATTTTCGCTTACAGTCAGCTTGTCGCACAGGCTATCGCAATCGAAAAATCCTCACGCGTTATGGAATATCTGCTTACTTCGGTAAGTCCACTTTCCATAATCGTCGGAAAGGTTCTCGCAATATGCCTTGTTTCTCTCATGCAGTTCATTATACTTATTTGTTCGGGTGTTCTCGGATTTCTGATTTCAATGCCGTTCGGCATTTTCTCAAAAATCGACGGACTTGTTGCAGCAGCCACCGATTCCGGTATCGGGGCGAGCGCGCAGCAAACTCTTGTTGACATTCAGGGCGCGTTCTCTAATTTCAACATAGATACCATTCTGATTATGATATTTACATTTGTGCTCGGTTTCCTGTTTTACTCGCTTATTGCGGGCCTTGCGGGCGCAAGCATCAGCAAAATGGAAGACCTTACAGCAGCAATCCAGCCTATGAGCATTATAGGCGTGCTCGGCTTCTATCTCGCCTATATGCCGCAGATTGGCGCAATGGACGGCGAAACAAACACGCTGATGATAGTGGCGCGGTATGTTCCTATATCTTCCCCGTTCTGTCTCCCGTCAGCATATATGCTGGGACAAATCAGTCTCGGAGAAGCGTGCCTTTCACTTCTTGTGCTGCTTGCTAGTGTGACCGTGCTTTGTCTGATTGTCGCAAAGGTATATGAACATATTGTTCTTTATACCGGAGATAGACTTAAAATCAGCGATATGCTAAAAATGGCAAAAACAAGTAAATAAAAAACTGAGTGCCGTCAACCTGATGGCACTCATATTTTTAGCAGCTCCGAAAACGGAGCTGTTTTCTATTTTATTACGGGCAGCTTTTTTGTTATAAGAAATTCGTCATACCTGTCGCAGACTTCATCAGTACTTCCCAGCATTATTTGCTTTCCTTTATGAAGCCAAAGCACCTTTGTTGCCATTCGGCGCACCTGATCGGGAGAATGTGAAACAAGGATCGTAGCAATACCGCTTCCAATGATCTCTTTCATCTTTTTTTCACTTTTCATACGAAATCCACCGTCGCCGACGGAAAGAACCTCGTCAAGAATAAGCAAATCCGGATTGACCAGCGAGGCAAGTGAAAACGCCAATCGCGATTTCATACCAGATGAAAGCTGTCTGAACGGACGATCCTGAAACTCCTCAAGTTCCGCAAATGAAATAATTTCATCATACTTGTCGTTCATAAATTCACGCGTATAACCAAGAAGCGCACCGCGCAGAAATGTATTTTCCCTTACAGTAAGCTCTGCGTCAAATCCGGACGCCAGTTCAAGCAGTGCCGCAACCTTTCCGTTCAGTTTTACATTACCCTGTGTGGGGCGCATTATCCCGGTAACTGTTTTAAGAAGTGTGGATTTTCCCGCTCCGTTCGTCCCTACGATTCCAAGCAGTTCGCCCTTATCGAGAGTAAAACTTACGTTATCAACCGCGCAAAAATGTTTAACCTCATAATTGTGCTTGAGTTTCTGTATAACAAAATCTTTTAAGCCAATTTGTTTAATATCTCCGAGAACATATCTGACGGAAACATTGTTCACCTCTAAAATGTGCATAGCCGTTCCCTTTCCGATCATACATAATAAAGGAATTTATAATTCTTGCGATGATATATCAAGCAGCCTATAATCAGCACTGCAAGCGCATAGAACGCCGCAAGCGCATGAAAAGCGAGCGAGGGAATTTCACCGTAAAGTATTATCTTACGGAAATAACGTATAAACACATATATCGGGTTTAGATAAAACAGATATTGAACTTTTATATCAAAAGTAGAAATATCATAAAATATCGCAGAAAAATAAACCAACGCCGTTTTAAAAATGTCATATAAATACCGCATATCGCGGAACATTACATAAAACGCCGATAAAATAAGTCCAACGCCGAGGTTGAAAACAATAAGACATAAAATCGGGTAAGCCAGAAGCAAAAATTTCCATGTAAACGGAACGCCGTCTATCGCAGCAAAAATAAAAAGAATAACCAGCGTAAGCCCAAAATTTATAAGGCTTGTTACATTTTTTGAAAGCAGGAACATATATTTCGGAACATTCACTTTTGTGAATATCGAAGCGTTGTCAAGCAGCGAGCCCATTCCCTGTGTAGTTGAGTCATTAAAATATGAGTAAACCACGTTTCCGCAGAAAACATAGATTACAAAGTGGTTGATATTTCTGCCGAAAAAATGTGTAAATACAAGCGACATAACCAGCAGCATGAAAAGCGGAGAAAGTATGCTCCATAACATTCCGAGTACTGTTCGTTTATATTTTTTTTTGAAGTCGCGCTTAACCAGTTCCTCAAAAAGGAATTTATTGTCCTTTAAAGTCTGCATTGTGCCGCTAAACACCCTGAATAACTTAATCTTGACCAACTCCTTGAGTTTAATATTCCTTATTATTGTACCACAAAAGGAGTTTCATGTCAACATAATAAAAACTTCTCCCACCGCCTTTTACAGCAGTGGGAGAAAACGATATTTAAGGAAGCACTGATTAAATCGGGTATGCAGATTGCGCAGACAGATTTTTCGTCA
>USOZ01000025.1 GCA_900556525.1 uncultured Oscillospiraceae bacterium
AAACGGCGCGAAGGCTTCACCTCGCCGCGCTTTACCGCTCCGGCCTGTCCAGCCCGTGATAGCCGTACCGCCAGTGCCGCCGAGGTTCTTGGCGAGATTGGCAACTGATGCATTCGAGCCAGCTGTATTGATTGCAGCTGTACCCTTGTTGGCGATGTAATAGTCAAGAGTACCGTCCTTGTCCGTGTCAAGACCTGTCAGCACCAGACCATAGTAGGGGGTGTCTTCGGTAGTAGAGAACGTAAGATCCTCTGTCTTTGCCGTTGCACCTGCCGCACCACTCTTGCCAGTTGCGCTGGCGGTCGCGGTACTGAGCTTCGATCCGTAGGTATCCCAGATCTTGTCCACACCGGTTGAGTTGTACGTGGTGGCATCGACGAGCCACACATAGATGTTGAGCGTTCCACTTGCGGCATTGGAAGAACCGAATGCCGGATTGGAATCGCTCGTGATTCCCTTGACGGCGGTGCCGGTCCCCCACGTGATCGTGGCAGCCTGCATCATCCCTACCGCAAGTACGGCAGCGAATACAAACATGAGTTTCTTCATTTTCATTTTCCTTTTGGTTTTGTTTTTCTCGGTAGCAACGCATCCCTGACACGCCACTCCTTGAAATCGTTATTCGTTAGCGAGAGCCGACTTAAACGACACAGTTGCGTCACCAGCTGCCGCTGTCGCCACTTGGAATGCTTCACCAGGTGCAAACTCAATGCTTTGTCCGAGGGGCGAGGAATAATCCTCGTCGATTGCAGCCAGCTCGTCATACCAACCGGCTTCAGCATTGTATTCTCCCGCAATGTACGCAGGGACAAATACAACCTTGCGGACAAAACTACCATTTTCGTTGAGTTCAACAACGGCATCAGACATAGCCTGCCAACCCGTACCGAGTTCGCCCGTAAGATCGCAGTTGGTGATAAGCTGGTCGAGCTTGATGGTCTTTTCGGCACAGTTGGCGACAATCATGAAACCATTAACGTCCGTCACAGTAGCCGTCGGCTTAACTTCACCAGCGAATGTCACTGCGGCATCTCCTGCGCCCGCTGTCGCCGTCTGAATGCCAAGCCCGAAGGTGATAGTCGTGGCATCGAGTGGCGTTGAGTAGTCTTCATCGATTGCAGCCAACTCGTCATACCAACCGGCCTCGGCATTGTACTCACCGGCAATGTATGCAGGAACAAATACGGCCTTGCGAATAAAACTGCCATTTGCATTGAGTTCAACAACGGCATCTGACATAGCCTGCCAACCGTCACCGACTTCGCCAGTAAGGTCGCAGTTGGTCTTAAGGTTGCCGTATGTCATTGTTTCGGAACCGCCAACGCCCGTGAACGTCGAACCGACGAACTGAAAGTTGTTGAGCGGCTTGGAACGGTACCCCACTGTATTAGCCGAGGAAATTCCGTCGGCCTGTACTGCGCCGCAGAACGCCGCGAGCGTCGCTGCAATCATTAGTTTCTTCATTTTCTTTTCCTGTTTCTCCGGAACTCTGTCCGGTTTCTCACCTTCGGAAACATTTCCAAAAGGCATCGCCATAATTTCGCTTGTCAATTTTAAGAAATTGTGGTATACTCAGTTTAGTTTGTCACAAGCTAGGTTATTCAAAAATAGACCGGAAAATCAACGTAAAAACAGCTGCAGGCACTGTAAAATATCATATTCTCAATAAAATAATTCGGAAAGGGGGCATGAAATTGCCGCGCACTTATATTGCTATTGATCTTAAATCTTTTTTCGCTTCTGTGGAGTGTAAGGAACGGGGGCTTGATCCCCTTGTCACAAACCTTGTTGTTGCTGACGAAAACCGAACAGAAAAAACGATTTGCCTTGCGGTTTCTCCGTCGCTTAAAACGTTCGGTATTCCGGGCAGACCAAGGCTATTCGAGGTCGTTCAGAAAATCAGGGAAGCTAACTCCAAAAGGCTATATCAGTACCGCAAGGCTATACACAATTATAAAGCAGACTTTTCGGGAAGCTCATACCTTGAAACAGACCTGAAAAACAATTTATCATTGGCGGCGGATTACATTGTAGCCCCGCCACGCATGGCTTACTATATGGAATACAGCACGCGCGTTTACAATGTTTATCTGAAATATATTGCTCCCGAGGATATGCACGTTTACTCCATTGACGAGGTATTTATGGACGTGACGAATTATCTCGCGGCATATAAAATGACAGCCCACGAGCTTGCAATAACAATTATCCGCGACGTTCTGAAAACAACCGGAATTACCGCCACAGCTGGAATCGGAACAAACCTCTACCTTTGTAAAATAGCAATGGATATTGTTGCAAAGAAAATGCCGCCCGACAAGGACGGCGTAAGAATTGCGGAGCTTGATGAAATGTCATACCGACAGCAGCTTTGGACGCATACCCCGCTCACTTCGTTCTGGAGAGTCGGGAAAGGATATGCGACAAAACTCGAAGCGCACGGCATATATACAATGGGCGATATTGCGGAAATGTCGCTTACCGAGCGGGGAGAGGATTTGCTCTACAATCTGTTCGGCGTTAATGCAGAATTGCTTATCGACCATGCGTGGGGCTGGGAGCCATGCACTATGCAGGACATAAAATCCTATCGTCCCGAAACGAACAGCTTGAGTACGGGGCAGGTTCTTCAAGAGCCGTACACATATGAAAAAGCAAAGCTCATCACAATGGAAATGACCGACCTGCTTGTGCTTGATATTGTTGAAAAAGGACTTGTTACGAATCAGCTCGTTCTGACGATAATATATGATACGGAAAATTTAAAAAATCCCGAAATCAGCCGCAAGTATCACGGTGAAATAACGACCGACGCTTACGGAAGAAAAATTCCGAAAAACGCTCACGGTTCAAAAACTCTCGACAGACAGACCTCGTCAACAAAGCTTATTCTTAAAGCGATGGCAGAGCTTTATGATAAGATCGTCGATCCGAATCTTCTTGTCAGAAAAATCAACATTGTCGCAAATAATCTTGTTGATGAAAAGAATGTTCAGCAAAAGGAAGAATATGAACAGCTCGACTTCTTTACCGACTACGCCGCCATTCGGGAGCAGAATGAACGGCAGGAAAAGGAGCTTGAAAAGGAAAAACACATACAGCAGGCAATGCTTCATATAAAGAAAAAATTTGGTAAGAACGCGGTTCTGAAAGGCATGAATCTCGAAGAAGGCGCAACGTCAAAGGAGCGAAACAACCAGATAGGAGGTCACAAAGCCTAATTATGAAAGACTACAGCCATATCATAAACCTCCCTCATCATCAATCAGCCGTGCGAAAGCATATGTCTGTTTCCGATCGTGCCGTGCAGTTTGCTCCGTTTGCCGCTCTCACAGGCCACAGTGAGGCAATAAAGGAAACCGCAAGGCTGACAGACGATTTTTTAGAAATGGACGAGGACAGCCTTGAAAAATTGTCTGCGAAACTGCGGCTGCTTAAAGAAAAACTGCCCGAACAGCCCGAAATAACGGTAACATACTTTGTCCCCGATGAAAAGAAATCAGGCGGAGCGTATGCCCAAAAAACAGGAATAGTCAGAACGATCGAAGAAGCCGAGCGCAGGCTCGTTTTCTATGACGGCGACAGAATAGACATTGACATGACTGTTGATTTTAATGGAGATATTTTTTCTGCTTTGGAATATTGGAAAAACGGTTGAAAATTGTGGAAATGCGTGATATAATGGGATTATAAGAGCAGTTAATCTGCCAAATAAATTGAAAATTTAAGGGTGACATACACGAAATGATTAAAGCACTATTTGTAGATTTTTATGGCACTATTGTTCACGAAGACGGAGAAGTGATAAAACAAATTTCACAGGAAATATATGATACTGGAAAAGTAAATGATAAATCAGAAATAAGCTCTTATTGGTGGAGTGAATTTCAGAATGCTTATCTTAGCGCATATGGCGATAATTTTGTAACTCAAAGAGAATTGGAATACATGTCATTAGTAAAAACAATCCAGCATTTCAATTCATCTGCCGATGCAAAGACATTGAGTGGTTTGATGTTCAATCATTGGATAAAACCACCTATTTTTGAGGAATCAAAACAGTTCTTTGAATTATGTTCGATTTCAATCTATGTTGTATCCAATATTGACAGAGATGATGTGTTGCAAGCCATCAAATACCATGATTTGAAGCCGGCTGATGTATTCACAAGCGAAGACGCAAAAGCATATAAGCCAAGAAAAGAGTTATTTGAATTCGCATTAAATAGAGTAGGTTTATCTCCCGAGGAGGTATTACATATTGGTGATTCCTTAAGCAGCGATATAAAAGGTGCTTCATCTATCGGAATAAATGCGATATGGGTTAATAGAAGCAACAGGGAACCCCCAGATAATGTTATGGCTGTAAAAAATCTATTGGAAGTATATAATACAAAATATTTCTGATAGATAGCACCGCACTTTTTTATTGAACAGTTTAATGTGCCAAAAGAGCAACCCGCTGTGGCTGCTCTTTTTTATGTGGTTTCCGCTGTCATGCCAATGCGGATTTGATTGAAAAATTGGTTGAAAATTGTGGAAATGCGTTGTATAATAGATTTATGAAGGCAGTTAATCTGCCCTACAAATCGAAATTTGACGCAGCTGTGCGAGTAGAGAAGGGAGTAATTATTATGCCTATGCTAAAAAAAGGGGGAACTATTGGAATTTTTAGTCCATCATATCCTATCACCGCAGATTCACCGGGTGCAGCGATCCGTGCCGAGGAGTTTTTCAATTCTAAAGGATACAAGATAAAAAAAGGAAGTCTTTGGGGAAAAAGCTCCTTTTATCGCAGCGGTTCAGCAAAAGACAGAGCAACCGAGTTCAATGAACTTCTTTATAACCCTGAAGTTGATTGCCTTATGGCAAGCATTGGTGGATTTGTATCAAATGCAATGCTTCCATATATCGACTATGACTATTTTGCAGCAAACCCTAAGCCTGTAGTCGGAATGTCCGATACAACATCACTGCTTATGGGGCTTTACGCTAAAACAGGTATCACAGTTTACTATGGCACGAATTTTGCAACGAGTTATGCCAGACTCAGCCCTTATAGTGATATAGCATTTCAATGCTTCTGTGATGTGATAAATTCTACTGAAAACTATACTTACACTATTCCCCATTTTTATTCAGATGAAGTAATAGATTGGGATAAACCTATTATGTCAGAAAAACAGATACCGAATAAATTATTAACATTAATCGGTGGCAAATCAACCGGAAGGCTTATTGGAGGAAATCTAAATACACTCACAAGTGTTTGGGGTAGCCCTTATATGCCGGAAATTCAAGAAGGCGATATTCTTTTTTTGGAGAATACGGAAGAAGGGGCGGACTATACAGAACGATATATCACTTGGTTAAAACTATGTGGTGTGTTTGAACGTCTTGGCGGATTGATAATCGGAAAACACAGACAGTTCGATGACTATGGAACTAAAATGAAGTCATACGAAATTCTTTTGGATATTATAGACAAAGCAAATTTCCCAATACTTGCAGAATTTGATTGTGGTCACTGTGTCCCAATGCTTACTCTGCCGATTGGCATGAAAGTTGAGCTTGATTCTGATGCTCAAACCCTTAAGATAATACACTAAGTTTTGATTTACCCTACTTACAAATTCCCATTTATCGAGCAGCTTAACACACCAAAGGAGCACCCCTCACGGTTGTTCCTTTTCCTATATTTCTGAGTCGCAAGTTCTTTTTTATGTGGTACGTGATGTTAGCCCAATGGCAATTAGATTGGAAAAGTGGTTGAAAAAAGTGGGATTGCGTGGTATAATGAGTCTGTGAGAGCGGTTAATCTGCCCGATAAATCGGAATTTATAAAAGAAAGAGGCATTGTACGTTATGATTGATTTCGTTAAGTCTACAGAAATGAAGATCTCACTTGCTCCCGATCAGGAGGGGATGCTTTCAACAAAGGAAACAATTAAGACGATTATCAGGGATAATCCTGATACGGTTCTGGCTTTTGATATATTTGACGAAAATGATCTGATTGGTTTTATTCTGGTTAATCGTTTTGAAGAGCATAAATATTTTTTGTGGGAATACGCCATAGACATAAGCCACCAAAATAAACACAAAGGCACAGCCGCACTAAAAAAATTTATTGACCTTATGCGAATTTGTTATGATGCAAAAGTTATAACAACCACATATATTTACGGTAATGACCATGCGAAGCATATATATGAGAAAATGGGGTTTGAGGAAACCGATGTGGTGGACGAGCAAGACTGCCATGAGGTAAATATGGCTTATTATATATAACATCGAAAAAATTCGTATAATCGCTGATACATATTCCCATTTATCGAGCAGTTTAACACACAAAAGGAGCAACCACCCCGGCTGCTCCTTTTTCATATATCCCCCGAGCCGCAAGGCTCTTTTTTATATGGCAATTAGATTGAAAAGTAGTTGAAAATTGTGAAAATGTGTGGTATAATGGAGTTATAAAGGCAGTTAATCTGCCCTACAAATCAGAATTTGATGGGCAGAGGTGATATACTATGAGCATACGCACGAAAGGCAGACGCAGAATAATTGTCGGAAACCTAACTTATGTTTGGTATGTTGCTTTGGATTATGATACCCCGTACAATGTTTTGAATATAGCGTCAGATGATAAATGCTTAATTTTGTCTTGTCCACTCCAAACCAAGATTGCCTATGTGATAAGCAAGGGCAGAATGTTTCAAGCAAAAGAAACAAATGGTACTTGGAACAGATACTTGTTACCATTTGATACCCCAGATATTATTACTCCAAAATTTGTTGAGAAATTGATTGTTTGGGCAACCCAAAGTGAAAACGCAAAAGAAACAAAATGGAATGGAAATGATGTACCTGTATAAATTTCCGTTTTTAGAGCAGTATAACACACAAAAGGAGCACCCCTCACGGCTGCTCCTTTTTCATATATCCCCCGAGCCGCAAGGCTCTTTTTTATATGGCAATTAGATTGAAAAGTAGTTGAAAATTGTGAAAATATGTGGTATAATGGGGTTATAAAGGCAGTTAATCTGCCCGATAAATCGGAAGTTGACGAGGATTACTATGAACTTTGAACTTTTACCGCTTGAACAGGCGGATATAGGCATATTCAAGCACGACATTCAAGAGGCTTTTCAAAAGAGTTATGAAGATGTTTACGGTGAAACTGAGGGAATAATACTGCCCGAAAAGGATATAGACAGCTCTCTGAATGCCGTGGGAAGCGTTGCATACAAAGCCGTTGTAAGCGGCGAAATTGTAGGCGGCGCAGTGGTTACGATAGATGAAAAAACGCAGCACAATCACCTTGATTTACTGTATGTCAAATATGGCACACAGACAAAAGGCATTGGTTTTGCAATATGGAATGCGATTGAAAAAGCCCACCCTGATACAAAGGTTTGGGAAACCTGTACTCCGTATTTTGAAAAGAGAAATATCCATTTCTACGTTAATAAATGCGGATTTAAGATAGTGAAATTCTATAACGAAAAAAATCCCGAACCCGATATGCCCGATGATTTTATCGGTGACGGCGGTGACGGAATGTTTGTGTTTGAGAAACAAATGAGATGAAACAGTTATAGAACTTCCCATTTGTCGAGCAGTTTATTTCGCTCAAGGAGCGCCCACTAATGAAGCGCCCCCAAAAGTCCAGACAAAAATGAAAATTAAACTGATTGTGAATGAGTTCGGTATTGTATCGGGCTCATTTCTTATACTTCCACATTTATTTCTTCCTAAAGCACAGTAATTGTCATCGACCGACAATCTCCCCGTAACTAACCAAACAAACATTCCCCATCTCTTCAGCTTTCTCGATACAGCCTTTTGTAAATCCCGACTTTGAGAAAAGATAGTAGTGTACATTTGTATATGAGAAGAGCTTGCTTCTTTTTATAAGTGTTTCAAGCACACCACGGTCAACCTTTTCGTTTGTCCATTTGCATTCGGCAAAAAGCGCGGTATCCTTGTCCTGTTCACCCATAATATCAATTTCCGTCTGCTTCTTTTCCGTTGGATCATTGCCCCACCAGCGTCCGAGAGAACTAAACTCCACAGGACATTTTTCATCAAGAAGCTGCTTCCAAAGATACTGTGTACATATATCCTCGAAAACCTTACCCATATAATCCGACAGATACGGCTCGGTACGCTTATATACACGGTCAGTCGCGCCACGCATAATAATGGAATTATTATCAAGCACAAATCTGTACCAGAATCGGAACATATTGTCCTCGATATAATAGATCGTCTTGCGTGAATTCTTTTCACCGTAAGGCGTTTCCTTCTGCACTATACCGAGATTCATAAGATTTTTGATATATGAGGTACACACATTAGTATCTTCGCCAACTTTAGTGGCAATCTCTGACATTCTTGACGCACCCGTTGCAATAGCGGTAATAATCGCTGTATAAATGGCAGGCTCGCGAACCTCCTGTTTCAACAAATTAGTCGGCTCTTCATAAAGAAATGAAGTAGGATTTAAATATGTGTTTTTGATATTATCTTCTATGCTCAATTTATCGTTCATCTGAAGCAGATACTGCGGAGTACCGCCTACAATTCCATATATCAGCGCCTTGTCTTCTGCGGAAAAATTTTTGAAGAAACGACAAGCTTCCTCAAAATCAAATGGAAGAATTTTCATTTGTGCAGTACGCCTTCCGTACAGAGGCGCCTTATAAGCAAGCACATTATCCTCCATATATGACATTGAGGAGCCGCAGAGGATAAGCATCATTTTTGACGTGTCCTTGTATTTGTCAATCAGCATCTGGAGAGTAGAAGCAAGGCTTTTTGAAGAGCGTGCAACATAAGGATACTCGTCAATTACAAGTATAATACGCTCATTTTTGGATAACTCAAACACATATTCAAATGCCGCCTGAAATGACTGAAACGATGTGTTGACAGCAATACCGCTGGCGTATTCGACAATGCTCTTGCTGAAATTTTCAAGATTCTGCTTGGCATTGCTTTCAACGCCCATAAAATAAATAGATTTTTTGTTGTCTATAAATTCATTGATAAGTACTGTTTTTCCTACTCGACGGCGACCGTATATAACTGCAAATTCAAATTTATCCGATGCGTAAAGGCTATTAAGCGACCTTAATTCCTTTTCTCTGCCGATAAACATTACAACACCCCCCAGCTTAATTTACTGTATTATATCATATATTATAGATTTAGTCAAGTACGATTATGCAAATCATACTTGACCTTTTTATTAACACTTTCTGTTTTAAAAAAGCACAATTCACCAACGCGCCCTCTGCGATTTTATGCGGCCTTACAAACTTATAAAGGCTTTTCTCCAACGTCCCCAAAAATCACCTCTAATTTTCCTGATAGGTGAGAGATGTAATTCCGGACCGTTTTACACAAATAATGAAAAACGGACGACGGGTAATCTTTTCCAATCATAAGAGCTTTTCCGCTTGCAGGAAAAGTGGCTTGAGCCAGACGAAAGACAGCGCTGTCAGCTATGCTGACCACATCGGAGAATGCCGATGTGACAGCGCCTCTTATGCTCTTCGGTTGTTTTAACTGCACTTCGAAACGTCAGTTGAGACTGACAGCGCGCAACCGCATGGATATGCGGTTTTTAAGGTGCGCAGTCATTGCGCAAACGCTGCTTTTTTCGACTGCGCATTTTGCGCAAAATGCGCAAACGTGGCTGCAAAGCCTTGTATAATGCGGACTCATTTTCACAAATTTGCGCATTATTTTTTCAGCGATGTCACATATGCGCAATTTGCGCGTTTTAAAAAAGTCATGTTCATATCTGCGCATTTTCCGCGCCTTACCCGACTGATTTCGCATTGATACGGTCAGATTCGGTTCATCTGCACAGCTTGTTTCAAATTTTGCGGCAAATCACATTTTGCAGGTTTTGTTCCGTTCAAGTTGCAAAAATGTCGGGAGTTATGTTCGGATTTGAAACAGTAAACGAGTAACAAATTTGTAACAAAAAAGGCGCAAGATTGTTACAGCCTAAAATACAGGCGCAGAATTGTAACAAAAATGTTACAGTTTTGTTACAGATTAAATATAGGGCGTGCAATTTTGTAACAAAAGTGTTACAAAAATGTAACAGACTAAAATATGGGCGAAATATTGTAACATTATTGTTACAGTTTTGTTACAATTTATTAGAAAAAAAGAGAAAATCTTGTAATGTTACAATAATTCAAAAAACTTTTCTATTCCCCTTGATTTTTTTATTAAAACGGGATATAATATATTCAAATCACGATTTACTAAATCACGATTAGATAAGTGGGGTGAGTGTATGTTTATTGGGCGAGAAGCCGAATTAAAGTTTTTGAAAGAACGCTATAACAGCGACAAGGGCGAGCTTGTTGTGCTGTACGGTCGCAGACGTGTGGGAAAAACCGAAACGTTAAAGCAATTCTGCAAGGGCAAGCCGCACCTGTTTTTCTCCTGCCGTGAATGCACCGACAAGCTCCAGCTGAAGAACTTTTCCGAGAAGCTGCTGAAAGAGAATATCCCCGCAAGCGCATATATATCGGAGTTTGCGGATTGGGATAAGGCGTTCCGCAGTATAACCGAGCTGCCCTACGGCGACAAGAAAAAGCTGGTTGTGATTGATGAGTTCCCGTATATGTGCAAGGGAAACGAGAGCATTCCCTCGATTTTGCAGAACCTGTGGGACGAGCTGCTGAAAGACGAAAACGTAATGCTCATTCTCTGCGGCAGCGCAATGAGCTTTATTGAAAAAGAACTGCTTGCGGAGAAAAATCCTCTCTACGGTCGTGCGACAGGCATTTATAAAATGACCGAAATGGGCTTTTATGACGCAGCTAAATTCTTCCCGATCTATTCCTCAAGAGATAAGGTTATTGCGTATTCTATTCTGGGCGGAATTCCACACTATCTTAATCAGTTTGACAGCGACAAATCCCTTGAGGAGAATATCAAAAAGAATATTCTCTCAAAGGGCAGCGCTCTTTACAGCGAGGTTGAGTTCCTGTTAAGGCAGGAACTGCGCGAAACGCCCGTTTACAACTCGATTATCGAGGCGGTGGCTCTGGGTAATACAAAGCTGAATGAAATAAGTATGAAGTCGCTTATTGACGACACCTCAAAGACAAGCGTGTATCTGAAAAACCTTATCGAGCTTGGCATTGTGGAGCGTGAGTTTTCCGTTTCGGAAAGCGTAAAGGAGAAAGCGAACACAAACAAGGGCTTGTACCGAATAACCGATAATTTTTTCCGTTTCTGGTATGCTTTTGTGTTCACGAATATATCCGAACTCGAGGGCGGCGATGTGGACGGAGTGTACAGGTATTCCATTGAGCCGCAGCTGCACGAATTTGCGGCAATGCCATTCGAGGATATATGCCGTGAATATGTGAGAGAACTGCAAAAAGTGGGCGAGTTGCCTTTCCGATACGCTAAAATGGGCAGATGGTGGGGCAGGACAACCGTAAGGCGCGGCGAACAAACCGAGCTTGCCGATACCGAAATCGACCTGCTGGCAGTATCCAAGCAGTCCGACAAGTACCTTGTGGGGGAGTGCAAATTCAAGGGCAAGCCGTTCAGATATTCGGAATATCTCGATACCATAACGAAACTGTCAGACCGCAAGGACAAGGCGGAGTTCTGGTACTACCTCTTTTCCGAGTCGGGATTTGATGAAAAAATCGTTGAGCCGGCGCGGAGCGACAGCAGGCTTGTGCTGTGCGGGTTAGACGAGATTGTGGGGTATAAATAAAAAACAGGGGCGGCTTTGTGGTCGCCCCTAATGAATTTTTTGAAAATCAACTTGACATTTGCCATAGAAAACGTTCTCTCCGTCTATATCCCCTTTTCATTTATCCGCGCGCCTTACGTCGGAATTCAATCTATGTTGCCGATGTTATCTTGCGCTTTATGCAATGCGTCAATAACCATTTGAATACGAAAATCCGGGTTGCGTATTTTTTTCAATAGTGATATAGCCCTGTCAAATTCTTCAATGACCAAGTCATAATTTATATCGTCGCAGGCATCTTCGTCCATATCTTCAAGAAAATCGTACTCATCTTCTTCAACGTTGTCCCATAAAATTTCCTCGCCGTACGGATCGTCGTCTTCATAGGAATCGCAAGCTGCCTTGTCTTCAAGGTATGTGCCGAACGCTCTTACCGCAAAATCTACAGCGTCTGCGGCTTCGTTCAACATATCTTCCCGCGTTTCGGTTTCGGCCATTACTTCCCTGCGGAGTCGGCTTGACTCAGACGTGCCATAAATCATTTGCATAATTTTGTGTTCAATTATTGTCAGCATGTCCAGCTTTATCGCTGCGCTCTTTAAAATTTTGTAAAATTCCGTTTCTTTCATAATAAAACTCCTTTTTCATGTTTTGATTTCTACCTGTCTTTATAAATTTAACTTTTTAATATCGTCCAGCAGCTCTTCATCAGACCTGAACTTCCATAAATCCGACACGGAAACCTCGACGACAAAATCCTTGTCGAGAGGATAAATTTTCATGCCGTCGATTTTTCTCCGCATAGATTTAAACGTTCCTGCGCTTTCGGGAACGAACTCACTCATGCGAATTCTTATTACTGCGTCATCGTCGCCGCTAGGCACTACGCTGAACCCTGTCATGTCGCTGTTAAAGTTCTGCGCGAAATACTTTATGACAGAAAAGATTGAGTCGAGAGCCGGTTCATTTATAAAATACGATCCGGCCTTGTCTTCGCGATTTGCATTCTTTAAAAACTCATCATGCTGCATACAGCTTATCATATCTTCCATACTTAGCCCTCCGTTATCTTGTTCTTGTCATAGTAGCCATGCAATATGAACTGTACAACCAATTTTCCACCTGCACTGAATAAGCGGAAGCTGTTACTGTAGACGAATGCTGTCTTCTCAAACATATCCATGTCAATGTCTGTTATGGCGAGAGGCTGCTCGAATTCGAAGCTGACGTGTAATGTGTCGTCGCCGCACGGCATCCTGTCTGTAGTTTCAACCGCACCGTGATCTCTGAAGAAATCGACTATCTGCCAGTAGATCTCATCAACACTCTCGTTTACGGTATACCTGTTTTCGGTGAGATCTTTGTACTGCGTCAAGAACAAGATGTTCTTGAGCATATCCATGCTTTTGGCGTCCATAGATGAAAGGCTGTTGGAAATTTTAAACTTGTCGACCTCGGTGAAATCCTCGCCCTCCAGTTTGCCTTTGACCATTGACTTTGGCAAGGCGGTTGACCTGTTACTTGGTACTTGGAATTTAAGATTTTTGCTCATAAGCATCCTCCTTTTAAAATAGTTAAAGGGAAGCGGCGGCAGTCACCCTCCGCACCCTATGCGGTAAAGCCTCGCACGCTGTTCCTCCTCCCTATACTAGGGAAGCGCTGAATAAATCGCGGCACGCAT
>USOZ01000026.1 GCA_900556525.1 uncultured Oscillospiraceae bacterium
TTTCAACGTGTTCGGCGATTATCTTAGGTTTAAATCCCGAAATGGTACTCGGAAAAATAGTTGAAGGCAATAAAATGTACGGCAATCAGAGCAATGACACCATGTGCGTTCCCATTGAGGGCGCAAATCTGAAGGATCAGCTTTCGGAAGCAGTAAAAAATATCCACGGCACTTTCCAAGCTGCGGAAATTGAAACAGCTCCGCAGAATGTTGATGAGATCCCCGCACCCGCCGAATCACGAAAATATGCCTATTACGCCGTTGATGGAAACCTTTATTACAGAGAATCCGAGGACACTATGAAAAAGGTCAGCGTATCAAACGATGTACTTAACCGTGCGATCGGCATGATAGAGCTGCGTGACAAAGTTCATGAACTGCTGAATTTACAGCTGAACAATGCTGACGGCACTCTTGATGGAGCAATTGCGGAAAGCAGAAAAAATCTCAATAATGCTTATGACAGCTTTACTGCAAAGTATGGAAATGTCAGCGACAGGAAAAATGCAAAGGCTATGCAGAGCGATAGCGGATATAATATTGTATCGGCTCTCGAAGTCAAAAATGAAAAGGGCGAGGTCACAGGAAAAGCAGATATCTTTACCCGCAACACCGTTAAACCTAAGATAATCGCCGAACACGTTGAAACAGCGGAAGAAGCACTTATTCTTTCGGTATCCGAAAAGGGTAAGGTCGATTTTGAATTTATGACAGAACTTTGCGGCATAGCCAAGGACAAGCTCATTTCCGAGCTTTCGGGACAGATTTACAGACTTCCGCAGGAAACAGAAAAGTATGTTACAGCCGATGAATATCTGACTGGAAACATACGCAAGAAAATTGCCGAGCTTGAAAATGCACCCGATGATATGGATATAACCGAGAACAAAAAGGCTCTTGAAGCCGCCATGCCACCGAGAGTTGAAGCAAAGGACATTTCCGTTAAGCTCGGTGCGCACTGGGTAGATCCTAAGTACATAAAGCAGTTTATTCTCGAAAAGTTTAAGCCTGATTTTAATACACGCATGGATCTTGATGTGCAGTACAGTACCGTTGCGGGAGCATGGAAGCTTGAAGGCGTAAGCAATACTGCCAAAGGCGGCTATGAGGTCAGACAGACCTATGGCACAAAAAGAAAAAATGCGTACGAAATACTTGAAGGCATACTGAACAACAGTGATCTGCTGGTTAAAGACAGAAAGAAAGATGAAAACGGAATTGAGATACGTGACAGCAAGGGCAATTATATACTTGTCACAAACGATGAGGAAACAAAGGCCGTAAGGCACTGCGCAAACCTTATTAAATCGGAATTCCGTGACTGGATATTTAAGGATCCCGATCGCCGTGAAGCTCTTGTTGACAAGTACAACGAGGTATATAACTCGATCAGGCAGCGTGAATATGATGGAGCGCATCTTAATTTTGTCGGAATGAATACCGACATCAAGTTGAAAGATCATCAGAAAAATGCTGTTGCACGAGCATTGTATGGCGGCAATACGTTGCTTGCTCACGCTGTAGGCGCAGGCAAAACATTTGAAATGATCGCCATTGCGATGGAAGGAAAACGCCTTGGTATGCACAATAAAGCACTGTTTGCTGTGCCGAATTCTCTTACCGAGCAAATGGGCAATGACTTCCGTAAGCTTTATCCCAATGCCAATATTCTTGTGGCAACACAGAAAGATTTTGAACGCAAGAACAGAATGCAGCTCCTCGGAAAGATTGCAGCGAATGACTGGGATGCTGTTATTGTAGGTCATTCTCAGTTTGACAGAATGGGGCTTTCTCCCGAAAGAGAAAAAGCTTATCTGACAGCTGAAATTGACAAGCTCAGAGAGGAACTTGAAAATGCAGGAGCAGAAAAAAGCTTTACAGTAAAACAGATAAAAAAATCGCTTACAAAGTACGAAGATAAGCTTCAGAAGATAAATGACGGTCAGGTTAAGGACGATTTCATTGACTTTGAACAGCTTGGATTTGATAAGCTATTCATCGACGAAAGCCATATGTACAAAAATCTTGCCACCCCGACAAAAATGAAAAATGTATCGGGGCTTGGAAGCGTCGGTTCGGCACGTTCCTTCAATCTGCTTATGAAATCAAAATATATGGACGAGCTGACAGGCGGTAAGGGTATGACTTTTGCCAGTGGCACGCCTATAATCACAGGGTATCAACGGTCAGAAATGCCGATTTTACGTTGTTTTTATTATTTATTTCTTAAACTCCCTTGGGCTGCACCCGTAAGCCTCCTTAAAAGCCTTGGAAAAATAGCTGTGGTCGTCAAAGCCGCAAAGGCCGCAGATGGTGTTTATGGGATCGGAGGTGTTCTGTATCATGTACGCCGCATTGCGCAGGCGGTAATTTTTCAGATACTCAAACGGGGACTGACCCGTTATGTTCCTGAAGCACCTGAGCACTTCGCTTTTGCTGATGAATGCGGCGGCTGCCATGTCGTCAAGTGTGATCTTTTCGGCGTAATGGTCGTGGATAAAAAGCAGTATGTCACGGAGTCTTGTTTCCTGGGCAATGCTTGCGGCAGGGTGCGCCGACATATTCTTTTCCGACAGATGGATAAGTATCCGAAAAAGCTCGGAAAGTTCGTTGCGGACGATAAGCTCGTGATTTGGCACCCTGATATTTTCCGTGTTCCAGATGTTTGTGAGCAGCCCCAGAATTTTTGAATAGCTGCCGTCCCCGGGAGTGAATATCAGCTCACGCAGACCGCTGTTGCTCGTTATGGGCGCAACATATTTCCGATGATAGATGCTGTCCTCTTTTCCGCCGACTATCGAGCCATGCACCACAACGGAGCGGAACACGCTTTTTTCGTTCGTTCCCTCTTTGAACATGGCATGGAGAATGTTGCTGTTGATAAAATATATATCGCCTTTGTTCAGTATGTGCCTGTTTTTTCCGCATTCCATAAGTATACTGCCCTCGACTGCAAATCCGAATTCAAGCTCTTCGTGCCAGTGCCAGCTTACAAAATTGTCAGTAACATCGGCATGATACACGGCTATGGGGAACTCCGCATCTCCGTGAAGTCCCGATTCATCTGATTTAAACGGCGGATTTGTACCGTAATCCTCATTACGCAGCACACTGTAATCAACAATAGACATTCCGATCCCTCGTTTGACGATATTTTCATAGTTTTGGGTAATATATTTATACCTGTTCGTGTTATTTGATGTTATAATTATACTACAAATTCAGTGAACAGTCAACACGAAAATTTTACGGGAGGTATTGAAATGATAAGATTTACTGAAGAAAACGGCGCACTTATTGCACGGTCGAGAAATGAAACTATCCGCATTGAGGGCTGGGGCAACAATGCTCTGCGTGTGAGAACAACGCTTCTGAAAAGAATGCCCGAAAATGCTCACGCACTTACCGAGAACGTGGCACACAGCGCAAAGGTGACCATTGACGAGGGCAGCGAAACGGCTGAGATAGTGAACGGAAAGATCAAAGCCACTGTAAACGGCGTTGGCATCATTTGCTTCTACAAGGACAATGAGCTTATTTTGCAGGAATATTACAGCTATTATTACGGCTCTGTACGCAAGGAGGCTATCTGCTATAAGATAAGATCCCGTGAATACAAGGGACTTGCCTCCGATGATTTTAAGATAACCGTCCGCTTCGAGTCCGACCCCAAGGAAAAGCTGTTCGGCATGGGTCAGTATCAGATGCCTATACTTGACCTTAAAGGCTCTGTTCTTCCCCTTGAGCAGAGAAATTCTCAGGTCAGCGTTCCCTTTGTTGTATCAAGCAAGGGCTATGGTATGCTCTGGAACAATCCTTCAACAGGCGAGGCGGCTTTCGGAACAAACATCACCAAGTGGATATCCGATGAGAGCGATATGGTGGATTACTGGATAACCGCCGACGATACTCCCGCTCAGATCGTGACCAACTACACAGAATGCGTGGGCAGAGCGCCTGTTATGAGCAAGGATTATCTTGGTCTCTGGCAGTGCAAGCTCCGTTACCGCACTCCCGATGAGGTGCTTGAGGTCGCAAGAAAATACAAGGAGCTGGGCATCAAGCTGGACGTTATCGTTATCGACTTTTTCCACTGGCCGCATCAGGGCGACTGGAGATTTGACGAGAAATACTGGAGCAGGGACGCTGTAAAGGCAATGACCGATGAGCTTCATGCCATGGGAACCAAGGTCATGGTCTCCGTATGGCCGTCTGTGGATAAGCGCAGCGAGAACTATTATGAAATGGAGCAGAAAGCTCTTATAAGCACCACCGATGTTGGTTCGGTGCAGACCTATGATTATGAGGGCGACTGCGGCACGGTTGATTTCTTCAATCCCGAAGCTCAGGAATTTGTATGGAGCAAGTGCAAGCAGAATTACCGTGACTGGGGCATCGACCTTTTCTGGCTGGACAACTCCGAGCCTGACAGCACCAAGTACGATTTTGAAAATTACCGCTACTATACCGGACGAGGCTCAAAGGTGGGCTGCGAATATCCCAAAAAGTATGTTGAAGCATTCTATAACGGACAGGAAGCCGAGGGCGACCATGAGGCAGTGAACCTCTGCCGTTCCGCATGGGTAGGAAGCCAGAAGTACAGGACACTTGTTTGGACAGGCGACGTTCAGTCCAACTTTGAATCCTTTAAGGATCAGGTCATTGCAGGTCAGAACATGGGCCTTGCGGGCATTCCCTGGTGGACTACCGACATCGGCGGATTTATGACAGACAACTGGGACGACCCCGATTTCAGGGAGCTTCTCATACGCTGGTATCAGTACGGCGTGTTCTGCCCTATCCTGCGTATGCACGGAAACCGTGGCCCCGACTGGGATATCCCCAAGCTTGATGACCGTGATTTCGGCGGCGGATATCTTTACACAGGTCACCCCAACGAGCTCTGGAGCTACGGTGAGGAAGCCTATGAGATCATGAAGAAGTGGCTGGATATACGTCTTTCCATGAAGGACTACATTGCGGGGCTTATGGAAGAGACCGCAAGAACAGGTGCGCCTGTTATCCGCACAATGTTCTTTGAGTTCCCCGACGATGAAAAGTGCTGGGAGCTTCCCGATCAGTATATGTTCGGCAGCGATTATCTTGTTGCTCCCGTGCTTGAGCTTGGCGCAAGAGAGCGCAGTGTATATCTGCCAAAGGGTCAGTGGGAGAGCATCTCCGACAAGAAGATCTACAGCGGCGGTCAGACCGTCACCGTTCCCGCACCTCTGGATGTTATGCCTGTATTTAAGAAAATTGGGTGATTTAACGATTGGTTATTACATAAAAGATATCACTTAATTAAGAAACAGTTTCTCCGTCAAAATATCGGCGGAGAAGCTGTTTACATAATATATAAACTATAACACTGCAATAAAGTAAAAAGTCTGTGCGAAAACAATAGAATTACCTTATACTGCTATTATTCATAAAATGAAAGGAACGTAAATATGAATTACAAAAAAACGCTGATAGCCTGTTACTTGGGATTTGTTACACAGGCAATAGCTGCAAATTTTGCACCGCTGCTGTTTCTTACTTTTCATAATAATTACAATATTTCTTTAGGAAAAATAGCGCTTATCTCATCTGTGTTTTTTACTACACAGCTTATTGTTGATATTTTGTGCGCACGTTTTGCAGATACTATAGGCTACAGAAATTGTGTTGTTGGTTCGCAGCTGCTTTCGGCGGTCGGACTTATCGGACTTGCTTTTCTTCCGCAGGTCACACCCGATCCGTTTGCAGGAATAATAATCAGTACAGTACTTTATGCCATAGGCAGCGGTCTTACGGAAGTGCTTGTAAGCCCTATCGTTGAGGCGTGCCCTTTTGAGCATAAGGAGGCGGCAATGAGCCTGCTCCATTCTTTCTACTGCTGGGGGTCGGTCGCAGTCATACTTCTCTCAACCCTGTTCTTTGCATTATTCGGGATAGAAAACTGGAGATGGCTCTCCTGCATCTGGGCGATAATTCCGCTATATAATGTATTCAATTTTGCAGTATGTCCGATCGAGCATCCGACAGAGGACGGCAAGGGAATGAGTATTGGCAGTCTGCTTAAAGTGCCGCTGTTTTGGCTCTCCATTCTGCTTATGGTATGTGCAGGTGCATCGGAACTTTCGATGGCACAGTGGGCATCTGCGTTTACAGAATCTGCACTGGGTCTTTCCAAATCAATGGGAGATATTGCAGGCCCGTGTATGTTCGCCGTTACAATGGGTATAAGCCGGTCATTGTACGGAAAATATGGTGAAAAAATTGATCTTATGAAATTTATGATCGGTTCGGGGGCTCTTTGTTTTGCTTGCTATATTACAGCATCTTTGTCGGAGATACCTCTGCTGGGACTTGTCGGCTGCATAGTGTGCGGTTTTTCGGTAGGAATAATGTGGCCCGGAACTATAAGCATCTGTTCGGCAAGGATACCATCGGGCGGTACGGCCATGTTTGCACTTCTGGCAATGGCAGGAGATATGGGCGGTGCACTCGGACCTGCAGTCGTGGGCAATATTTCCCAAAATGCAGGAGATAATATGCAAAAGGGTATGTTTGCAGGCTGTGTATTTCCGCTTGTGCTTCTTATTTCCGTTTTCTTTGTCAAAAAGCTTAGCAGACTAAACAGAGCATAAAAAAAGCGTTACCTTTCAATTCGATAGGTAACGCTTTTTCTATTGCAATATAGATGTTCGATATGATCGAATTTTTACATTTGCTCTGTTATTCGCCATACCAACAAACTTTGTCATACTTTATCGTGTCATCATCAAATGTCGCTTTTGCAGTAATAGTATTTTTCTCATTTTTATTTATATTAACATTGTTCCATACAAAAACAGTATCATTGCTATTTGACAATTCGCTGCGTTTTATTATGCCAAGTGACCTGTCGTTCACGATAAGTTCAATACTTTGTGCATTTGAATATATCTTTATAAATGGTACATTGCAAGGTCTTACGTTATGACGGCGCTCAGTAATGTAGATAGTTTTCTCACTGCTCCATACAGACCTGTAAAAGAAATACGCATCTTTGGGTATGCGTTCTCTCGTGCATAGGCCCTTATCATTCTGTCCTATCGTATCGCCCTCTTCACGGCCACCGGAAGGAAAATCAAACATACACCATACAAATGCTGCCCAAAGATATTTTCTTGCAGAAAATTGCCGCCAAACAATTTCGTGAAGCTGTGACTGATAATTTTCATAATGACGAGCTCCATTCGGGTCAATATCGTTCAGCCAGTCTATGCTGTCCTTGTGCTGTGTCAGGGCTCCGCCACCGCCGTATTCAGAAATGCATATCGGACGTTTTTCCTTTGAATTATGGTATAAGTCAAGCCATTCTCCGAAATGTTCTGCATTGCCTGCTTCCTTATACCAACCGAAATAACGGTTATATCCTACGACATCTGCGGGAAGCTGCAAAAATCTGCCATAGAACTGATTGTCTGCATAAGTTTTCAGCCTTGTGTTGTCCTCCTTGCAGGCGAGCTCATAAAGTTCTTGGTATAAAGCAAAAATTTCATCAGACATTTGGTGAAGTTCATTAGATATTCCCCATAAGATGATTGATGGATGATTGTAATTCTGCCTGATAAGCTCAATAAGCTGCTGTTTTGCATTTTCTGCAAAGCCATCTGCAAGAATGTGACGTTCGCTTTCATCCGGAGACATTTTGTTTATAATCCCTATCTCTGTCCAAACACAAATACCGAAATCATCACACAGTGAATATTCCTGACTGCAATGCTGATAATGAGCCATTCTTACAGCGTTGCAACCCATATCACGAATAATTCCATAATCACGTTCACGTTGGATATTTGTCATTGCCCAGCCGCTTTCAAAGCTGTCTTGATGATAGTTCACACCATGAAGAGGATAAGACTTTCCGTTAAGGAAAAAACCATCCTCAGGGTTAATATGATATGTCCTTATGCCAAAATTTTCGGATACCATATCTGTTGCTTTGTCCCCATAAAATAGGGTGACTTCGGCACGATACAGACAGGGAGAGTTTACACCATCCCACAACTGCGGAGCAGATATTTTTTTCGAAAGTGTAAGCCTGTCGCTTTCTGTATGTCCACACATCTCTGCAACAGGCTTTCCGTCCGGGGCAAAAATTACGGCCTTTGCCTCTATGTTGTTGGCGGAATCAAGCTTTATCAGTACATCAATGTCTGCGCTGTCTGATGTAATATTATGTGGTGTGATGTAGACTCCGCAGGAACCACTGTCCTCCAGTGCAATGTGAACAGGTTCGGCGGCAATTAATTTAACTTCTCGGTACAATCCACCCATTTTTGTAAAATCGCCCTGTTCAGTAATTGGAGCAATGTAATTTGTGGGTGAATTGTCAACAAGGACTGCAATTTGGTTTTTTCTGTCATAGTGTACATAATTCGTTATGTTTATGCGAAAAGCAGAATAGCCTCCATCGTGTTTTCCGGCAAAAAAGCCATTCACAAACACTTTAGCAGTAGTGTTGGCTCCCCCGAATTCAATGTATAGTGCCTTGCCCTTGTATTTTGTAGAAAGCTCCAAATCTCGGCGGTAACAGGTCAGTCCTTTATAATAGCTGCTTGTTACACTATCAGTTGCATTAAAAGTGTGAGGCAGGCAGATCTTTTCCCATGAGCAATCGTCAAATTCGGGGGTAACTGCATCATTTTCGCTTATTCCCAGATCATATATCTTAGCAAAGCGCCATCCGTTGTTAAGTTCTATTTCAGTTCGCATAAATATTTTCCCTTAAATTATAATTACTGTATGTTGTTTATCTTTCGGATTTATTTCATTATACCCTAAATTAAAAATATAGTCAAGAGAGGACAATACTAATAAATACGCTGTGGTGCAGCATTTTACTACCGCAGGTCAGAGAAGCATTCGCCCGATTGGTTATCATAAGCTGTCCGCAGCTTTCGCAGTTGGTAACTATTCTCCCTGCATCGGACATAATGTCAACATAGGTATCAAGCAAAGTGATGAACGAATCATTTGCCACTCATGGAAATTTTCCTGTACTCACTCGGTGTGATCCCTGTTCTTTTTTTGAATATCTTCATAAAGCATATCTCATTTCCGTATCCGCATAGGTCGGATATTTCCTTAACGGTCATATCGGTGGTCGAAAGATAATATTGTCCGGTCCTGATTTTTGCGGATAAAATATCTTCATAGCAGCTTATCCCGAATTTCCGCTTGTATATTGCCTGAAGATATGACGGACTCAGATTCATTTTTTCGGCAAGCTGATATATGTTGCTGTAGCTCCCTGCATTGCTGTAAATATCGGTGCGGAGCATTTCAAGAGCGGAAATGCGGCTTTTATCGCTGTCAGGATTTATGCTGCTTTCGGATATTTTCATAAGTATCATCTGCATAAGCATATTTTCGTACTGTTTCCTGTTGGTCGAACCGGCTACATTTTCACGGCATAATATTGCAAGCAGCTCTTCAATTGCAGGAATATCCGCTGAGGTGATAAGCGTGTCAGTTTTTATTCCATTCATAAGCTCTGTATCGTCCGTGTCAAAATGGACAAAGTGATTAACATAACTTCCGCACAGAGTTTTGTAATGCTGCGTTGTTCCCTTGCTGTATAAAATGAGGCTGTCGGGAGAAACGGTTATTTCTTCGCCGTTTTGTATCAGAACAGCGGAGGTCTTGAAGATAACAAGAAGATCATCTCCCGAACCATCCGGTCTGTATATTTCAAAATTTCCTTTGTGTCTTACGTTCTGACAGACTGTGTTTATACTTATCATATCATCACCTCAAAGTACGAACGGTTAGTATAATAATATTATAAGTCATTGCAATACCAAAGTCAATGACTTATACTGATAATATAATAATTCAGTATGCGGCGGAGGTATAATATGAAAAAAATATCAATGGTAATAAATGCAGACGACAGGCTCGGACATATCTCTCCCGAGATATACGGACATTTTTCCGAGCATCTCGGAAGATGTATCTACAACGGTATATATGTGGGTGAAAATTCATCTATTCCGAATACAGACGGAATAAGGAATGATATCATTGAGGCGTTCAGAAATATAAAAGCTCCCGTTTTCCGCTGGCCCGGCGGCTGCTTTGCGGAAGAATATCACTGGCAGGACGGTATCGGCGAAAAAGCCCTGCGCCGAAAGATCGTGAACACGAACTGGGGCGGAGTTACGGAGGATAATTCTTTCGGTACGCACGAATTTATGCGTTTCTGTGAGCTTGTTGGCTGCAAGCCTTATATAAACGGCAATGTTGGCAGCGGCAGTGTTCGTGAAATGTCCGAATGGATAGAATATATGACTTCAAATGCGGAATCGCCTCTCACAGAGCAGAGAAAGAAGAACGGCAGAGCCGAGCCGTGGAAACTCGAATACCTCGGTGTCGGCAATGAAAACTGGGGCTGCGGAGGAAATATGAGTCCCGAATATTACGCCGACGTTTATAAAAGGTATCAGACGTTCTGCCGCAATTATTCGGGAAACAGACTTTACAGAATAGCCTGCGGCCCAAGCTCTGCCGACTATAACTGGACAGAAGTCATGATGAAAAATCTTGACAGCAATAATGTTGATGCTATCGACCTGCATTATTATACGATGCCCGTATGGCCCGAAATGGAATCAGCCACCGATTTTGACGATGAGCTTTACTTCAAAACTATCGCTGCGGCAAACTTTTCCGATGAGCTTATCACAAGACATTCGGAGATAATGAACCGCTATGATCCCGAAAAGAAAATAGGACTTGTAATAGGCGAGTGGGGCTGTTGGCATAAGGTAGAAGAGGGTACGAACCCGGGATTTTTGTATCAGCAGAATACAATGCGTGATGCTATCGTTGCTGCAATAGAGCTGAATGTTTTTAACAGACACAGCGACCGTGTTGTAATGGCAAACCTTGCGCAGGCGGTGAATGTTCTCCAATCGGTCATTCTTACAGAGGGCGGTAAGATGATAAAAACGCCTACATATCACGTTTTCGACCTTTTTAAAACACATCAAAACAACGAGGCAGTTTACTGCTATACGCAAAACGAAAATATGTCGGAAGGTAAAAATGCTCCGATGATCTCGGTTTCCGCATCGGTGAACGAAAAGAGTATGACCGTTACCGCTGCAAACTGTTCGCTTACCGAAGAGGCTGCTGTTGAATGCAGCATTTTCGGATTTAAAGCATCATCGGTTTCGTGCAGGATACTTACAAACGAGGCGCACAGCTATAACGACTTCGACTGTCCCGACAGAGTGAGCATTACCGAGCATACGGCGGTCATCAAGGATAATGTTTTAAAGCTGAATATTCCGCCTTGTTCTGTTGTGGAATGTGTTGTTGACTAAATATTGGGGCATATTCACAGTGCATTTCGTCTTTATAATAAAAATATAAGCATAATAGCTGCGTTTCATTAAAGAAGCGCAGCTATTTGTTTTATAAATCTGTAATATGTTGGGCATATCTATCATAACAAATACGCCCCTTTCATAGAAAATCAAACGAATTCGGTCAATAAATTTTTATGTATTTATTATATCTCATTTTGCACATTTCGTCAATACAAAGTACGGAATTATCACGGTCTTTCAACAAGTAAACAAACTATTAAGAGAAAGCAGAAAATAAAACCGTATCAAGATAAGCGGTATCGAGCATACACTTAAACTGCTTATCCGGAAAACTGCCTTTGAATGAAGTATCAGACTTTAAAATATTGTACGCCAGATGCCTGAGCGCATTGAAATTCTCAGCTGAATAGTCCTTTCTTGCCCTGCTTTCATCTTCTCTGAATGACATATCAAGAACCCAATGCAGCGAATTTTCTATCCCCCAATGCGCTCTTTTGGCTTTCATAATTTCTTTTGCACTAAGGTTCTTACAGCTGTAAATAAAGTAATGTCTTTGTTCCGAAACACTGCCATTTTCTTCGCAGGCGATCTGTCCAAGAACCAGACCGAATTCGTGTGCAAATGCGCTTACAACGTGTAAAGGTCGTTTCTGCGGATCAGCAGTTCTGCGAGCCTGTTTGCCGTCTATTGCAACTACTCCGTGAACATTTGAAATAATGCTTTTCATCCATTCACTGAATACTGCATGGACTTTTTCGGGAGTTATTTTCATCAGAACGTATCTGAATATGTTTGCATCAGGTATTCCTGTTGAAACAGGCTATCTACAGTCAGAAATGCCGGTTTTACGTTGTTTAAGCAAAATGTTGTTACAATTGTATGTGATGATATTTTGCTATAGGATCATTGCATCTGTTGGCTGTAAATATCAATATCGGCTACATTACAGTTCGACTTGTATGCGGTATGAAAAGATTTGCCAAATACTATTTGAATGAAAAGAATGCTTGCTATCAGAAATAATGATTTATTTTTGATCCACGTATTTTTGTAACGAAACATATTAAAACGTTTTTTATGTTTAGTGCGAAACGTAAAAAATTCTCATAAAGTATTGCAAAAAATAATCATTTATGATAAACTCTTCTTATCGGAAACGTTACCGATAACGTTTCCGATAAGCAGAGTTTATCAAGTAGGTGGTGAAATGTTATTGACAATAAAAGATATTGCAAGGATATCCGGCTATGCTGTAAGCACCGTTTCAAGAGCACTTAATGATCACCCCGATATAAATCCCGAAACCAAGAAACGAATCTGCAGGATAGTCGAGGAGTATAACTACAGTCCTAACCGCAATGCAAGGTTTTTAAAGCAGTCATCCGGAAAAAATGTATTGCTTATCGTCAAGGGAAATGCCAATCTTTTTTTTACTCCCATACTTGAGCAGATACAGTCCTCAGCAGGAAAAAAAGGATTATCTGTTACTGTCAGTTACATAAGTGAAAATGATAACGAGATAACCGAGGCAGTTCGTATTTGCGAAGAAATGAAGCCTATGGGAATTATATTTATCGGTGGAAATGTCTGCATTTTTCAAAGGGATTTTTCAAAACTTTCTGCCCCCTGTGTCCTATGCACAGCATATGCGGGAAATGTCATCAGGAATTTTAAGCCTCATATCGCTAAAAGCTCTTACAGCGCCTATTGCAATTATATCCGACATTGCGATTACCGCAGTTAGATCGCTATGTTCCGAGATAAGCTTATAAGCCTTCTCATATGCCGACCTGAAGGAAAATTCACATATCTCTGTGAACTTTTCGGCTTCATCTATTCCATATTCGGACAGAGCATTGCATATGCCGCTGAAGCGCTCGCGGAATGGACCTTCGGATTTATTAT
>USOZ01000027.1 GCA_900556525.1 uncultured Oscillospiraceae bacterium
TCGCTCTGCAGCGTCAGGGTAAGGCTACCAAGTTCATCGTTCTGGATATGGGCGGTCTCTTCGGCTATTCGTCGAGGCTCCCTGCGGCGGACGAGATAGCCTCGGTCTCCGTCACCACGGGAACGGGCGATATCATCGCAAGACCCATTCCTCGACCGCTTTTTTTACAGCCTGTTCATTTTCGACGCTCATTTCAATGCCGTTTCTCGTGCAGTACAGACCAACCGCCCTATAAAGAGCGCCTGTATCAACATATATAAAACCGAGCCGTTTTGCGCATTCTCTCGCGACCGAGCTTTTCCCTGCGCCGACCGGACCGTCCATTGCAACGTTAATCATTACCGTTTCTCCGTTCCGTCATACAAATTATAATCAGTATAGCATATTTTTCTTCAAATTGCAACAGATTTCACATTATTTTCAACTGTTTTTTAATTATTTTGCCGAAAAAGCTCTATCGGACAGCTTTACATACATCTCAAAATGTGTTATACTTTAAAATGTAAAAAAATAGCCTTAATTTGTCCCCGAATCGAAAGAATTTTCGTTATGAATACAGAAGCATAATTTAGAGGAAAGGAATAGAACACCATGATCGCAATGTTTGTGTCAATGATAGACACACCGGAAGAAAAAGCGGATTTTGAAAAGCTTTACAACACCTACAAGGGAAAAATGTTTGCCTCCGCCTATGGAATCCTGCGTAATCACCACAACGCGGAAGAGGCAGTCAGTCAGGCTTTTTTTACCATTGCCAAAAATTACTCAAAGGTTTTTCCGCTTGAGAAAACGCAGCGCGAAGCGTACATAAAAATAGTTATTAGGAACGCTGCGATCGATATTTACCGAAAAGAAAAAAGAGATACTTCCGTTTCATTTGACGAGGTTCAGGATTTTGAAGCAGCTTCTGACGATATTTCAGACGGAGTCCTTTCGCAGATAAACTATGAAAAAATAGTTGCAGCGATACGGGAACTTCCGGAAAAATACGCCGAGCCGCTGTATCTTTTCCACGTTCGCGATATGAATGTAAAAACCATTTCGGAACATCTCTGCGAATCCGAAGAAACAATAAAAAAGCGGCTTCAGCGCGCAAGACAAAAGCTGCGCGAAACGCTTTCAGCAGATATTGCGGTACTTTGACGGGAAAGGAGTGATAATAAATGTACGATATAATAAAAAAAGCTCTTGACGAAGCGCTTAGCGAACAGTATGCCGCACAGCTCATGGGAGCTGCAGATGAAAACCACAGTTTCTCACCCGTTTTTGAGAAAAAAATGAAAACGCTTGTCAGAAAAACAGACAGACCGTATGTTAAATATATGCAGTACCTTGGCGTTGCGGCCTGCGCTGTCGTAGCTGTCGGGTGCGCCGTACTCATGCCCAATCTCCTGAAACAGAATGTGCCTGTTGAAACTACCCCGTCGCTGACAGTTTCAGCCGAACCCGTCACGGAAAAACCGCCTGTTTCATCAGCAGACGACAATGGCATTACCCCGCCGACGTCTTCCGAAACAACAACCCAACCGACAGAAAGCGAAACGACCGCCGAAACCTCTTCTGCAACAGACAGCTCGGAAAATATTACGTCCTATCCCGAAGATGAAAACCCCGGCTCGGCAGGTATAAGCGCCGTCACCTCCGAAACCGACAGTTCCGAACCAACCGATGATGAATTCCCGGGAAGAGGCGACGACTCATTTTTCGATTCCGAAGATGACGAAACAGACGATTCGGTAAGCGACAATTTCTATGACGATGCCGATGCTGACACTGACGACAGCGATGACGATTACGATTTTATCGACGATAATGACAATCCCTCCGTTGGCTACGACCCCGAAGGCGACACCGTAATTGATGATAACGACGATGATGCCGCCGATGACGATGTTGATGATGAGGAAGATTTTGATGATGCTGCCGATGATGATGCAGGCGACGATTCGACGATTATCCGTCCTGTAATCCCAAGGGAAAATACTCTCGGCGACCAGGTAAAATCCCTTATCGGGTGCAAGCTTTCGGAAAGCTATCCATACAGCGTGATACTCTACCAAAACGGCGATGATTACTATGATTTCTCAAGCGGACTTACAATACCCGAAACCGCGAAACGCTTCCGCGATAAGACAATTGCCGAAACTCTCGAAAAAGCGGAGCTTATAATGGATTCGCTTGAATTATCCGACAAATATATAAAGGTCGACATTTCAGATATTTCGCCTACTCTCTGGAACAGCGCTTTTACATACACGCGCAGCGCGTTCGATTCTTCCCCGCGTAACGATTATAATATTCTTTTCCTCGGCGAACCTGACGAAGATGAAGCCGACGAAGAAGATTATATCGAAGCTGATGTAGAATACAAATCCTGCACCCTCCTTATATATGATAATGGCATTATTGCGGCAAACAGCTACAATTTCAGTGGAACTATGTATTTCCGCACAGACATCAAAACCGCAGACGAAATTTTTGCGCGTGCCGAAAGAAATATCCTGCCCGATAATATCACCGATACAGCGGCGCTGCTTGAAGCTGTAGCAAGCTCGGAAGCGGATCTCAAAAAGACGTATTTATGCACAATGGGTACGGTTTACGATATAAGAATGGGTGCGCCCTGCGACGGAAAATATCTGTACGACCTGCTGAAAAATCATGCCTCGGCAGCGTTGATTCCCACAGGTACCGTTCATCGCGGCGACATCCTGCTTTCATTCAGCTTCGTTTCGGCGAAAACAGCGCAAAGCTATTCCGTATTTCTCTATTCCGACTCAAAAGCTGAGCTTTACACACAGCAGAACTGCGGATACTTGTTCTCTATTTCTCCTGAAAAAATGTGGGATACCCTTGATTATCTATGCAGTCTGAACGGAAAACCTGCCGCAAAGCGGTATGCAAACCTCGAGGAATATCTTGAGGGGAAGAATTTTACCGGATTTTCATACCTCGGAACGACAGATTACAGCACCGTCGAAACCGAAGAGGGCACAGAAACCGTCGTGACCGATGTAACAGTAAACGGTATTGATTCTAAAGTCTCCCAAAAGATAACCGAACTGATTCTTAAATATGCTTCAATGTCCGAATATGTTCCGTCGGGGCTAAAGAATGAAAACGAACGGCATATTCTGGTGAAAGTTCCGAACTGGACAGCTTTTGTATCATTTTACGGTGACTCGCTCGTTATAGCCGGAAACACGTTCAAGCTTCCGGACGGACTCACCGAAAAAATATTCAAGGCAATGTACGCAGGCGGCAGCAGGACAACCAGAACATATTCCAAAAGCAACGATTTAATGTACTATAATCTTGACAATGGAAGAAATATATACGAAGAAGCCTCTTCCGATGTCCGTATAAAAACACTTAGCGATGATATTTACTCGTGTCTTGGCGCAGAAATTTCAGAATGTACTGTTGACGAAGTGAATTATTACAATTCAGAAACCGATAACGTCCGCAAAATATACCCCAATTCAGATCTCAGCGCAGAATACATAACCAACAATTTGCTTAACGTCATCTCAGACGCGGAATATGAAAGCGTCGGAGCGTTAGAAAACATTGATATTTTTCTGACGCTTTCGTATAACGGAAAACACTGCCGTATTTGGCTGAATTCGGACGGAAATATCGCGGCGCAAATCCACAATGACGAACAAATATACAAAATTGGAAAGAAAAACGCCGAAAGCATAAAAACATTCCTGAAAAATATACGGATCTCGTAATCAAAGCCGTATTTTATGCCTTAAAACACGTTGAAATATCAAATTCAAACGCTGCATAAAAATAAGCGAATTTAAGCGATTTTAAACGATTTCGAGAGATATTTCAGAATGTATATTTTTATTGAAATTGCAAAAGAGAAACGGAGAGAATAAGAGAAAATAAGCAAGAATTAAAGAGAAAATCAGATATATTTCAAAAAAATCAAAAAAAGCTATTGACAAACGTTCCCAAAACCGCTATAATATCATTCGTCAGCGTAAAACGCACAAAAAATTCAGGAGGAAAAACACTATGTCAACTTATATGCCCAAAGCTGAAACAGTAGAGCGCAAGTGGTATATTTTAGACGCAGCGGGCAAGCCCCTCGGACGTGTTGCAGCTCAGGCAGCAAGCATTCTCAGAGGCAAGAATAAGCCCACTTTCGCACCTCACTGCGACTGCGGCGACCATGTAATCATCATCAACTGCGAAAAGGCAGTACTAACAGGCAAGAAGCTTGAAAACAAGTACTACAGATGGCACACCGGCTATATCGGTCACCTCAAGGAAGTACAGTACAGCAAGCTTATGAGCGAAAAGCCCGAAAAGGCTATGGAGCTTGCAGTTTACGGTATGCTCCCCAACACAACGCTCGGTCGTAAGGCTATGACAAGACTTCGTCTTTACAGAGGCGCTGAACACAAGAATGCTGCTCAGAAGCCCGAAGAATTCAAATTTTAAGGAGGGGAAACAGTATGTACGAATCTAAACCTTATTACTACGGAACAGGCAGAAGAAAACATTCTGTTGCAAGAGTACGTGTTTACCCCGGAAGCGGTAACATCACGATCAACGGCAGAGACATCGACGATTACTTTGGTCTTGACACCTTAAAGCTCATTGCTCGTCAGCCGTTAGCTTTAATCAGCGCAACCGACAAGTTCGACATCGTTTGCACAGTTGCAGGCGGCGGCGTAACAGGTCAGGCAGGCGCGATCCGTCACGGTCTTTCCAGAGCCCTTCTCCAGTACAGCGACGAACTCCGTCCCGTTCTCAAGAAGGCTGGCTTCTTAACTCGTGACCCGAGAATGAAGGAAAGAAAGAAGTACGGCTTAAAGGCTGCACGTCGCGCTCCGCAGTTCTCCAAGAGATAATTATTACACCTCGAAAGCCATTTATTTATGCGGTTTTTCAGATATGCAACTTCAAAATTGTTGTGTATTTGTTGTGTATAACTCAAAAACATTAAAAAGACGGTTGAGTTTTTTTGCTCAATCGTCTTTTTCTATATCCGCTTCACTTGCAAGAATAACATTTATAACAATTTGGTTATCTCTCTACTTCTTCTTGTTCGTTATCTTTTGGCTTTTCGCCTGTAATATCCCTTATTGCTGTAAATGCCCTTATATCACCCTGTAAGGCGTTTTTAAGTTGAGCAATTACAAGAGCCATTGCATAAGTACAATTATCATTTGACACCCTGTATTGCTTTAATTCCGCTTTTGTTTCTTTATCAACAGGCATAGCAAGTAGTATATTTGCCGTTTCTCTTAAAGCCTTTTTATTAGCCTGTACTTCATTACTTGCTATTGCTCCCATTCTTGCTATTTCTTTGCGTTCTCTTTGTGGTCTTTTATTAAGCGGTTTTAGGTTTTGTTCGTTTGCCATTAAAGCCCCCCTTTTTTTCATATCCTCTGCAAAAATCAATGTATTTTTGTAGTAGTTTTGTACCGTTTTTGTACTTCTTTTTAACTGCTCCGAAAACCTTAACTTTTATTAGCACTTGATTATATTGATAACAGAAATAACAACTATGCCATATTAGTAAATCTGCGTTGTGGTTAAATTACAAAAAGTCTTGATTTTATGCGGTTTTTCTGTTTATATTTTGTCGGCATTTGGTTTGAAAATGGTATAGTAGTACTACCCATTTTCTATATACAGATTTAGAGCGGTTTTCATTTCTTTTGCAATGCATTCAATCTCTGTTTTATTTATAAATTCGATATTGTTATTATGCCTAAACCACTTCAACCAGCTATCAAAATTGCCGTTGCAGATTTTAGTGTATAAGCCTTTTGCAATGGCTCTTGTAAAAATATCATTGCTGTATCGGCGTACAAATTCGCTAAAATTCTTTGTTTGAGTGGTACACCCTGTTTTGCTCTCTTGCTCCCACAATGCAAATAAATCATTTATACGCTGACTTTCTACCCTCTGCATACTTATTGATAAATCGTTTATATAGCGCTGTAAACGCTCTGTAAGACTGTATATATCCGTACTGCGTACATTCTTAAATCTAAATTCAAAACGGCTGTAAGGGTGCTTGTTTTCGCTTTCAAGTGCTTTATCGTATATTTGAAATTCAAAGGCTGAATTTTTAAGAGTTAAAGCACGCTTCTTTTTTGTGTTGATATCTTGTATATCTATTGCGTTTTTTATCCCTGTAATTCCTGATAACAGACATATAATAAAAAAGCTGTATTTGAATATATCATCATATTTAAGGAAGCACTGATTAAATCGGGTATGCAGATTGCGCAGGCAGATTTTTCGTTTAATTGTATGAAAACGACGCAGGAATACTTGATGTATTTCAAGGAGTTTTCGTGCAATCAGGCGGAAAATATGCAAGCAAGATGCGTGCCGCGATTTATTCAGCGCTTTCTTAACACGAAATACGGTAATGACATTTTATCCCTTCATACTGATTTGCGCACCGATGGCAGGTCTGTATACTGCTATTCTTATAAAGAATTGAGCAACAATACCATTGGTACACTCGGCGAAAATGCTTGCGGATTATACTACAAAGGCAACATTGAAATAGGCGAAAATGGCTCACTCAGCGGCGGTGTATATATTGATGCGCCAAGCGGCAGCAGCAATTATGCCCTTTCTGCAAGCGGTACAGGCGGCGATACCCCGATAACTGCAAACAACGCTACAATAGTTACAAGCGGCGGAAAATGTATCACCCTTAAAGATGCAACGTTTGGCGCTAACAATACCGTTGTAGCGGCAAACGGCATAAACCTCCTTAATGGTTCTTTAACAGGCAAGGGATCTGTGCTTGTTGCAGAAGATGCTTCGGCGGAGATTGGCGGTCTCAGCGAAGTAGAAGACGGGGCTTATGTTTTCTCAAACTGCAGCGACGATTTGTTCCTGAGTTTAACGCTGGACGAAACTGCCAATATGACGATTCTCAATAAGACCTCAAATGTTTCTATAGACGGCGCAATTGACGGCAGCCTTACTTCTTATTCCTCAGAGAGCGGCAGCGTTAGCAGCGCTACACTGCTCAGACTTGGCTCGTATTCCGAAATAGCGGCGTATAGCAAAGTGGGCTGCAGTATTTTTAGCAGCAGCGATTGGTATATCCCCATGCACACGTTCTATTACGCCGACTATATCGGCAGCGAATTCAAAACCACTACCGACACGGGCTTCAACTGCCACACCGCAAAGGCTGTATATTACGGCAAAGAGCTGCAGCCGCGCTTGGACGACGACAAGTATGTAGACGATAACGGCGATACTGTATCAAGTACCACCACATTGAGCGCTGCGGCGGAGGATTCGGCGAGCATGGCGCAGTTTGTGATAAGCTCAAGTAGTAAGATCTCCACTCCCGCAACTGAACTTACTGCAAACCTTATCACCCCCTTCGGGCAGACCTCTGACAACGCTGATTTTGCATATAAATGTGTCAATAACAACGACAAGCGCATTCTGGTTAAAATGGTTCTTAAAAAAACGCTTATTCCGGGAAATTATACGTACACATAGAACGCAACGGCATGATGACGTACGATTTCCCTGTAAAGCTTACCAATGTGTTCTATACTCCCGAGATGAACTTTACCGCGGGCAACGGCGCATGACAATATTCCGACAATTTCGAATTTAAGAGCTTTACAGGCAAGGACAGCAACGTCAATACTGCAACGTGGCAATGGTACGGCGCGCCTACGAATGAAAATGGCTACGACCCTTCTCTTGCTCGGATATATCTATTGAAGATTATAATGAACAGTGCGAGAAAGGTTATTATAGCGATAAGGGGCGGGTAAGCTGCACGGATAAAACAAGACCCCTTACAATCACAACCAAGAGATTTGAGGTAACCGATACCACGATTCATTTGCCTGTAGTTGTGGGCAAGAACACATGGGACGTACTTAACGATTACCTGACTATAAGCGACGGAAGCGGCTGCTTTATCCTGAGCGGCGCTAGTGGCGCTCTTGATAAGTTCCAGACCGACACTATCGGCGCGACTTCGATCGCATTGAGCAGCGACACTATTACCGCAGAGTTCATCGAAGATTTTGTGTACGGCAAGGACAATGCCATCACGCTTTATCTGAATGAATATGTGCTGGGCAGCGACGACATTCCCATAACGGTGATTTTTGACAGGTATTACACCATAGATGTCAAGGTAGCGTAACCCTTGCTAAAGGATATACCAGTGACCAGGTGGTAAGCGGCGGCAGCATAGCCTTTGATATTTTCCCTGCTGAGGGCAACAAGATAACCAAGATAACCTACAAAGACAAGGACTTTACCGACCAGTTTGACAAGTACGTTGGCGGCACTCTCACCCTTACGAACATCACGTCCGACGGCACGCTTAACATAGCGTTCGGACCGCTTGAAACCTTTAAGTTAGATGTAGAGTGCGACGATTTCGACAACCTGTACTATGACGTCAATGGTACGTTTAATCAGCCAGACGGCTACACGGAGGGTACGGAGCTTACGGTATCGTTCGTCCCCGAACCTGACTGGACGATAACGTCTGTAAAGCTCAACGGCACCGCGCTTGCGCTCACCGCAGACAATAAGTACACATTCACCATTACCGAGAACAGCACACTTGCCGTTGAGATGGAGAATCTCATAAAGTCCGTTACCGTCAATAAAACGGGCGAGGGTACGGCGACAAGCCCCGCTGATACCGTAATAAAGGGCGGCAGCGTTGAGTTTACGATAACACCCTCAAATGGCTGGCGCATAGGCTCTGCAAATCTTAACGTCGCGAACGTAAAATCGCAGGTAAATGCAAACGGAAAGCTCACCGTAAATAACGTAATGACAGATATTACACTAAACGAGAATACAACGTTTGCGGTCGAAACAGAAAATCTTCTTAAAACAGTTATGGTTGTCCGTGGCGCAGGATGAAGCGTTGTCCCCGCGAGCGCACAGGTTCTGAAAGGAACGCAGGCGACATTCAACATCACACCTTATGCGGGATACAGAATAGCTTCTGTAAAGCTTGACGGAGTAACGCAGACAGTAATTGGCGAAACTTATTCCTTCATTGTAACAAACGACTGCGTTCTTAGCGTTGAATTTGTTAAAAACGGAAGCTATGAGCCGTCAATACCCAATATCCCGACACAGCCTCAACCCGCCCAGACTCTTCCCTCAATTAATGGACGTTCAATAAGCTGGATCGAAATTATAACGCAGCTTAATGCACTTCGCGACGATTCCGTTATAATTTCACTTCCATTCCCACGGACGTTATCAAGGCTATAGCAAATCATAAAAATAAAATGGAATTTGTTATAGACAACACAACGAGCTGGATAATTGACGGTGAAAAAATATCAACAGTTTCTTCGGCTAGTCTCACCGTTCTTCCCGGAAATATTAACGCAAACGCGCTTCGCGGAACGATCGGCAGCAATCTAACGATAAACGGAACAGGCATTCCCGCCGATTTGAAACCCACACTCGGCAAGGATAACTCATCTAAATTCGCGAACATTTATAAGCTCGTGAATAACAAGCCCGTATTCCAGAGCTGCACAAAAATAAGCGATGACGGTTCTGCTTTAATTTCGGGAATGAACAACTCCGTAAAATATGTCGTTATGGTCTGCAAGTTCAGCGAAATTGTCGGCGACGTAAATAATGACGGCGTTGTCAATGCGCTTGACGCTTCGGCAATTTTAAAGAAAGTCATAAAAATTTCCGACGTAGAAAATCCGCTCATGAGTGATTTTAACGACGACGGAACAATCAACGCGTTGGACGCTTCAGCGATACTCAGATATATTACAGAACGCTGAACCAATCTATCCGCATTATCAAAATCGACATACATATCTTAACGAATAAAACAGCCCCATTTCAATCTGCGCTAAAAACGCAAATTGAAACGGGGCATTTTATTGAGATTATGACAGTATTAACTATTTTATCTCATTTTTAAAGCAAAACGCCAATTATTTATACAAAAACGACCGATACCTATTTTCAGGTATCGGCCGCTTAATTATATTAGCAGAAAGGATTTTCGCTCTTGTACAGCATTCCCTTGGGCTGGTTAAAGCCGATCTCCTCAACGCCGAGATAACGGAATACGTTATACAGTGCCTTTCCGAAGTGACCGAATGCAACTGCTCCGTGGTGCGGGAAGTTGCCCTCGATAAGAACGTGACGATAGAATCTGCCCATTTCGGGAATTGCAAAAATTCCGATAGAACCGAACGATTTTGTCGCAACGGGAAGAACCTCGCCCTGTGCGATATATGCGCGGATCTGCGCGTCGGCAGTGCTCTGTAAACGGAAGAATGTAATGTCGCCGGGAACAATGTCGCCCTCAAGAGTACCCTGTGTAACCTCTTCGGGAAGCGCTCTCGCCATGATCATCTGATACTTCATTGAGCAGGCGCTGAGCTTCTTGGAAGTGGTATTTCCGCAATGGAAGCCCATGAAAGTATCCTGAAGCGTATAGGGGAACTTGCCCTCGATAGATTCCTTGTACATATCCTGCGGAACGGTATTATTGATATCGAGAAGCGTTACAGCGTCGTCGGAAACGCAAGTTCCGATAAATTCGCTGAGTGCGCCGTAAATATCAACTTCGCAGGAAACAGGGATTCCTCTGCCCGTAAGACGGCTGTTTACATAGCAAGGAACAAAGCCAAACTGAGTCTGGAACGCGGGCCAGCACTTGCCTGCGATAGCGACATACTTGCGGTAGCCCTTGTGCTGTTCGATCCAGTCGAGCAGCGTAAGTTCGTACTGCGCGAGCTTAGGAAGAATTGTCGGCTTTAAGTTGCCTGCGCCGAGTTCCTGTTCCATATCCTTTACAACGTCGGGAATACGGGGGTCGCCCTCGTGCTTCTTAAATGCTTCAAACAGGTCAAGCTCGGAATTTTCTTCGATTTCAACGCCGAGGTTGTAAAGCTGCTTTATAGGCGCGTTGCACGCAAGGAAGTTAAGCGGACGGGGACCAAAGCTGATTATTTTCAGGTCGGAAAGACCGATAAGAGCCTTTGCCACGGGAACAAATTCGTGGATCATATCAGCACATTCGTCAGCAGTTCCGACGGGGTATTCGGGTATGTAAGCCTTGATATTGCGGAGTTTAAGGTTGTAGCTTGCGTTAAGCATACCGCAGTAAGCGTCTCCTCTGCCGCCGATAAGACTTGTTTCGCTGTTTTCTTCGGCAGCCGCACAGAACATAACAGGACCGTCAAAGTGCTTTGCAAGCAGAGTTTCGGCAATCTCGGGACCGAAGTTTCCGAGGTATACGCAAAGCGCGTTACAGCCTGCTTTCTTGATATCCTCGAGAGCCTGAACCATATGTATCTCGCTTTCAACGATGCATATGGGACATTCGTAAATCTCAGCAGCGTCGTACTTTTCAAGATACGCTTTCATAAGATTCTGACGTCTTGTAACAGAGAGTGATTCGGGGAAGCAGTCGCGAGAAACCGCAACTACGCCGATTTTTACCTTAGGCATATTGTTCATTGGAATTATCCTCCTTATTTTTTCAGCTTGCGCTGTTTAATCGTTTACATTGTATCATATTTTACGAAAATATGCAATAGCTTTTTAGGATTTTTTTGCAATATTCCAACAAAAGACATTTCCCGAAGAATGAAATGGTGTAGTGAAAATGCTGTAAAAGACAATACGATCGCAATTTTTTTGTGCAATGTGACAGTTGACATATTGTGTATCACACAGTATAATGATAATTACAGTACTGCTATCACGACAATATTATCTGAAAGTGAAAGGAGAGCATATGAATCACGACGAAATTGTTTCGGGACTTGTACAGGAGCTTCGGCGTGGAACGCTGATTTTGTTAGTGTTAAGTCAGCTCAAATCCCCAAAATACGGCTACAATCTTGTAAAGGATTTGCAGGAATGTGGAATTCCGATTGAGGCGAACACCCTCTACCCTCTTATGCGAAGGCTGGAATCACAAGGACTGCTTGCAAGCGAGTGGGAAACTAGCGAAGCCAAACCGCGCAAATACTACAAAATCACGTCCGACGGTGAAATTGTCCTGCAAAAAACGATAGAACAATGGAAAGCATTTTCCGCAAATGTAAACACGCTTATAGAAGGAGAGAAATGACATGGAAAACAATGAACTTATCGAACGTTATATTTACGCAGCGACCAAACGGCTGCCGTCGAAATCCCGCAAGGACGTAGCTGACGAGCTTCGTACGCTTATCGACGATATGCTTACCGAACGCTGCGGAGATGAAACTCCGACCGAAAAAGATGTGCGGATAGTTCTCACCGAGTTGGGAACGCCGCAGGAGCTTGCCGAAAAGTATAATCCCGACGAAAAGAACTGCCTTATCGGTCCGCCGTACTTCACTACTTATAAAATGGTTTTAAAAATCGCACTGATTTGCGCAGGCTGTGGAATGCTTCTGGCTTTCTTGCTGAAAAACTTAGTAAATGGTTTTCCTGACGGTACAGCGGCTTTGGCTGAAATAATGCAGGAAATCTACGCGATATTTACCGTGCTTTTGTCGGCTTTCGCCTATGTGACAATTATTTTTGCGATTTTCCAGATAAAAGGTGTAAAACTCGACAAAACGGGAAACCTTGATGAACTTCCGCCCGTTCCCAAAAAAACGCTGGCAATTCACCCTGCCGAATGTATTGTAAGCATCTCATTCTGCATTGTTATTACGGCGATTTTCCTGCTCTGCCCTACCATATTCAGCGTAATTCATTTTGACGGCGATGTCACAGAGTATATCCCAATTTTCAACACAACCGCTTTAAGAGAGATTGCGCCATTCATTCTTGTTTTTGCGGCAGCGGGTATCGCGCGCGACGCGGTAAAGCTGTACGAACGTAGGTATAGCACGCTCGTGCTTGTTTCTACTATCGGAACGAACCTTATTGCCTTGCTTGCGGCGGTTTGCTGGATAAGACCTCGTTTATTCAGCACGGATTTCACCGCATTTATAACAGGTACGCTTTCCGAGGATGCAGTCGGCGTTGTTCTCCCCATTTTTGATAACTTTTCTCAATTCTGGCTTGCTGTGATAGCTTTGGCACTTGCGCTCGACACAATCGAAACGGTGATAAAGGCGATAAAAACCAAACGCGAGGCATAACCCCAAACGGCGGCTTTCTCAATCTCCGTATCCTCCCCCACTTTCCGAAACGCCGCCCGTCCGCACTTTTTTACGCCCCCCACACGGAAATAATATCATTTAACTCACTTT
>USOZ01000028.1 GCA_900556525.1 uncultured Oscillospiraceae bacterium
ACGAAAAATCTGTCTGCGCAATCTGCATACCCGATTTAATCAGCACTTTCCTAAAAAATCGCGTACGGGAAAATATTTATGTGTGAAATGTTGAATGAAAAGGAAAAATGTATCACCGTAAATCACCTTTATGAAGACGGAGATAACGATTATACAGGAAAAATGCTGCGAATTTTCAATAACGAGGTAACAGCGGATTGTCCAAAAGCACTTAACAACAAGACTTATCGTCGAGCATCGCTGCTTGTATTACTGTGCCAGACATAAATAAATTTTTATGGTAACAGGATTACGCTTTATTGCATAACAAAAACGGACTGCAAAATGCAGTCCGTTCTGTTTTTAGGCATTTCAGCCGGTTTTGGTATCAGAACCGTCAAATCCAAGCATAAACATATCGTGGAAGTCGGTCATGTCCATGCGGGTAACTGTTCTCGTAAGCCCGCCTGATACATATATCCTTCCGCATTCTTCACAGGTGTCTGTCTTGATCTGGACCGTCTGCGAAACAACACGCTTGCCCTCGTTGTCTGCTTTCATGCGCTCTCGGCGTACATGCTCCATTTCGTGTCCTCTGACGCGGTATGAAGCCTGCGTTGGCGACATTTTTGTGGCAGACTGGAATGAAACGGCGGAATCTTCGGAATCGTCCTGATAGCGCCGATTGCGGCAAGTTTCGCACTGGCACAGGGGACAATCCTTATCAAATCCGTCCTGCTTATTTTTCAAGTGTTCATCGACTTTTTCGGCTTTATCGGCGAAAGGCTTATCCTCGCCTTTTTTATCCGTTTTTGCCGCGCCGATGGGTAAATGCTCTTCCTTAAGCGTTCCGTCGAGGTTATATCGGCTTTCCGCCGCCCCGACGACCTGTTCATCCCTGAGGTTTGATTTTACGGCGTCCTCTGACGCCTTGAGATATGAATTTGCCGCATTCTGATAGGCTGAAATACCCGGTGCATTGATGCTGCCGAGTGCCATTCATATCCCTCCTGTAAATTTTACAAAGCACAAATCCGGTTAAAATCCATTAACCTATATTAAATATATCAATGTTGAGCCGTTTTGTCAAGTAATTTTGAAAATTTTGTGAAATTTTTTTCGCGCGTAAAGCATTTATACTCAGCACCAATTAAAAGCTATACAAAAATCGAGTATAATCTTTTTATATATGGGTTATATGAGAATTTTTATCTATGATTTTATTGGTGCTTAGTATTAAGGTGCTATGATATTTTTTTTGTATTTGTTTAAAAAAATAGTGGCAATTTTCGCAAAAGTGTGTTATAATGACTATAACCATATTTTGAGTTTTACTTTTTCTGGCGAAAGGACGATAAAAATGAAAAATATAAAAAAATTTGCTGCACTTTTTCTCAGCGCGGCGCTTATAGCCTGCTCGGGCTGCAACGGCGAAGGAACAACAGAAAGCACATCTGAGACTGAGGCTCCTGCACAAACTGACGAAAGTGGAAATGTCGTTACCGACGAAAACGGCGACCCGATTCCTGCCGAACCCGAGGAAGAAAAGGTTTGGAAAGTCGGATTTCTCTACAACGGAAAGGTCGAAGACGGCTCGACGGCAAAAATATTTGAAAACGCAAGAGCGCAGGTTCAGCGCACGCTTGCGCTCGACACCTGCTATATGGAAAACGTTCTCGTTTCGGACATTCCCGCGGCGGTGTATGCGCTTGAACAGGACGGCTGCAACATTATCGTTTCGTGCAGCCCGAGATTTGCGAAGTCGATAGAAAAGGAAGCGAAATCCGCTTCGGATACATATTTTATAAATTTCGGCGGAACTTCCCCCGCGCACAACCTTTCCGCTTTCGGCGGTGAGCTTTATCAGACCGCTAACGTCTGCGGAATTGTCGGCGCGTTCAACACTAAAACGAACGTTCTCGGAGTTGTCGCAGACCCCGGCTGCTACAACGCTTACGGCGTTATCGACAGCTATGTTCTCGGCGCAAGGGAAATATGGGGAACTCAGACGGACGTGCGGCTGAACTGGGTCTGGTCTGACAATACCGAGAAAATCGAAGCCGCTATCGACGACCTCATAACGCAGGGAAGCGACGTTATAATGTGCTATACCGAGAATGATTATGCTCCCGAATATGCTGCGTCAAAGGGTGTTAAGGTTATCGCAAATTCGTGCGACTTGCCTGAGCTGATACCCGATAATTATCTTACAGGATTTTTCTTCAACGCCTCAACGTTCATCATTGACACGGTTCGTTCGATCAAAGCGGAAGCTTTTGTTTCGTCGGTTCACTCCGGCGGGATTGCAGCGGGAACGGCACGGTTCCTGCAAGTTTCGGCGAACTGCGAGGACGGCACGGAAACTATCGCTTCAAAGCTTTATGAATACATAAAGAGGGGACAGGCACACGTTTTTACGGGCGAAATAAAGAACCGCGACAATAAGGTTATGGTCAAAAAAGGTCAGCAGATGCAGTTCTCGGGGATAAGCGAGATAGACTGGCTCGTTCAGGGAATCTCAGCGGTCGGCGATTTCACGACGGTAACATATGAGCCGAAGCCTTGCGACCTGACAATCAAGGAGTCAAAATGGAACGAATCAACGGACTCACAATGAGCGGCGCAAAGCCGATGCCTGCGGTAGTTGTCTTTTCGGCTGACGGGATCTGCGGGGCGCTTTCTCAGGCGGCTTTCGAGTCGTATCTTCCGCCGGAAGTCCCGCACAAGATCGTTTTCACCGAACAGAGTGAACAAAGCATCGCGCTTTTTCCGAAAGCGTTCTACACGCCGGAACTGCTGCTTATAGAAAACAGTTGGGAGGACTCGCTTCTGCCCGAAAGTTTTCTCGCGCTTCTTATGAAGCAGCCGCTTTTTGCCGACGTTCCGTATATTATCCTTAGATACTCAAAGCAGGCGCAAATCCCCGAAGGAGTACCTGCGCCGATATGTTCGGTCGATATACGCCGCGACGGGAAAAAGCTGATCAAGGCGGTTATTGCGGCACTTGGACTGAATAAACCCAAAAAGCCGGGACCAAAAAGGCGTTCTCTGCCCGCAAGAACAAGAAATGCAGAGGCAAAATAAAAATGGAAAAATTAAACGACATAACAGAGAAGATAATGAACGAGCGGTTCGGAAAGGACAATGTTATATCTCTTGCGACCGCTGAGAATAACGTTCCGTATGTCCGCAGCGTGAATGCTTACTACGAAAACGGCGCGTTTTATGTTATCACTTACGCGCTTTCGGGAAAGATGAAGCAGCTTGCGGGAAATCCGCAGTGCGCTGTTTCGGGAGAGTGGTTCACCGCCTCGGGAACAGGTGAAAATCTGGGCTGGTTCAAATCACCTGAAAATGAGGCTGTCGCGGCAAGTCTGCGAAATGCTTTTTCCGAATGGATCGACAACGGGCATAATAATTTTGATGACCCCAACTGCGTTATACTGAAAATAAAGTTGAAAAACGGCGTGCTTTTCTCGAACGGCACGCGCTACGATATTGATTTTAAATAAAGTTCCTCTAAACAGAAACAGCCGCAAGGATAGCTTTTCTTGCGGCTGTTTTTAATTTCTGCTGTGTTATTTGATTTTCGCCTGAAGAATGTTCAGCAGCTCGCCGAAGCGCTGAAAATGTACGACTTCGCGTTCACGCAGAAACTTAATTACGTTGTTTACGTCGGGGTCGTCTGACATTCTCAGAATGTTATCGTAGGTCGCACGAGCCTTTTGTTCGGCTGCCATATCTTCCGTGAGGTCGGCTATGGGGTCACCCTTCGACTGGAGATATGCCGCCGAAAACGGAACGCCCGCCGCGCTTGCGGGATAGACTGCGTTAGCGTGGTCAATGTAATAATCGCCTACGCTGTATCGGTCAAAGCTGCGCGCGCCCTCGCCCTTGTTGAGCTGAGTTACGATCGAGCCGATCATTTCGAGGTGGGAGAGTTCTTCGGTACCAATATCCGTCAACAGCGCTATTCCGCGTTTATCCGTCTGCGAAAAACGCTGTGAAAGGTAGCGCAGAGACGCACCCAACTCGCCGTCGGGACCGCCGTACTGGCTGAGAATATAGCTCGCAAGCCTTGGGTTCCTGTTGTTGATTTTTACGGGAAATTCGGTTCGTTTTTCAAAAATAAACATATCTTTCCCTCCTTAAATAAGCCGTTCGGATGGCCACGCTCCGCAGAGCCAATCCCATTCGCAGTCTTTGCCCGAGCTGCACGCACGAAGCGGATAACAGCAGCTCTCGAACGCTTCAACGCAAACCTTATATTGACGGCACGCCTCACGGAACATATCCAGCGCGCGCACGTCGTCGGGGTGCGTATCTAAGTAAAGCTGTAGATCGGTAACGTAAAAGCCCGCCTCGCTTACGCTCCGAAGAAGCTGTGCGCAGTTCGCACGATTCATGTTATTTTCCATTCCAGATCCCCCTCGTATATTCGTCCAGCCCGATATCAAGTTCCGGGAAAACCGTTCCCTGCTGTAAAGCCGTTGCGGGCGGGTAGACTTTCCCGAGCCGCTGAACCGGAACAAACGCATATCCAACCCGCTTGCATTCCGGCTCGCAGGAGCATTTCATTTCGTTGCTGCATTGATTCATAATCTTCCTTCCTTTCCTTATGATACGGCTTTTGCCGCTGTTTTAGATTATGCGTGCAGCAAAAATGTTGTTACATTTGCGATAAAAAATATCCGATTTGCGCGGCGGAAAATCCCGTCTGCAAATCGGACAGTAGATTTTTTTGACTGAAACGCTTTAAACCGTCGCTGTTTCCTGTATGCTGTTGAATGTCAGTCGAATCGTAAAGCTGTCGTCGCTGCATTCGGGAAGCATGATCCCGTCATATTTTTTAACAACACTTTCAACATTTTGCAGCCCGAAACCGTGATATGCGGTGTCGGGCTTTGTTGTTGCGGGAATGCCGTTTTCAGTCTGAACGTGGCAGGAAATTGGATTTTTAACTATAAGAATGAAGTATCCGTGTTGGTAACCGCCAAATACGAATATTTCTTTTTCTCCGTCGATTTTTTCGCAGGCTTCCACCGCGTTATCGAGAATATTTCCGAGGATAATACATAGATCGGTGTTGTTTATGGACGGCGAAATTATGCCCTTGAACGAGATATTTGTTCCGTTTTTTCGCGCATTTTCGAGCTTGTCGGTTAAAATTGCGTCCGCAATATAATTTCCGGTGTTGTACAAAAATCCGCTTTGAGGAAAAGCGTCGGAGATGTTGTTGATATAATCCATAAGTTCGTCATATCGTCCGCTTTGGACAAGCGATTTCATGCAGTTCATGTGATTGTTGTAGTCGTGTCTGAAGCGGCGTATTTCTGTGTTTATTTTCTCGCTTTTTTCGTAATGTTTGAGCTGGATTTGAACCTGATTTTCGAGAATTTTGTTGATGTCTTTTTGATACTGGCGAAACAGCACGTTTGTAAGAAGCGAAACGAGAACAACAATAAGACAGAGCGTGTTGGCAAACGCGAGGATTTTTATGAGGAGGGTTTGGAGTTCGGTGTTATCTGTCTGATATCCAGCTGTCTGTATTAGTCCGCTTGCGATAAACAAATTAATCAGAACCAATGCAAGAATATAGGTTGGAATTTTGCTATACAGTATTGAAACAAATGTTTCTTTATTTTTGGATATCACTTTAAACAAAATTACAGAAAAAATTAATCTTGTGATAAAAAGAATAAAGATATTTAACCGTATTAATTCAAACTTACTGATAGTTGAAAGTATAGAACCAATTCCTGAAACAAATAGTTCAAATGTAAATTGAGAAATAAATACAGTAAGCAAGATTGACAAAGAAATCTTTTTAAAAAACACTGATATTCCTATAGCAAATTTAAATATATTTATTTCCAAAAGCAGTAACCATGTTATTGATTGTCTGAATGTGAAATCTGTCGACAGAAGGCTTACTATAAAGCCTATTAAAAAAATTGAAGCGACGATAATAAAAATACTACTCTTTTTAATTTTTATATCATGGCAAACACAAATATATACTATCTGTGCTGATATAAAAAATTGGAAAATATCGGACAACGCTTCAATTACAGAGAATAGAATATTCATGAAATATCACCCGAATTATACCTTAAAATATATTCCTGAAATGCTGCCCGAAAAGCGGCGATATAATTGCGGCTTATGTATGCGGAAGAGCCGTCGTCAAAGTAAGCGTCGGTTTTGGTATGTGATTTTATGTGCGCAAACGACACGATAAACGCCTTATGACAGCGGTAAAATTTTTCCTGCGGGAGAATTTTATTGACCTCTTTGATGTTTGTGAGAACTTCATAATCTTCCCTTGCGGTATGTATTTTGGTGTGATTTTTTGCCGCCTCCAAATAAATAATATCTGAAATTCTGACGCGCAGCGTCCGGTCGTGCATTTTAAAAACAAGAAATTTCTCCTTGTCAATTTCGGTCCTGTAATCGTCGATCGCTTTAAATAATTTCTTTTCATTTATCGGCTTTGTGAGGAAACGATAAGCCCTGACTTCAAATGCGTCAAGCGCGACCTGCGGGAACGAGCTTACGAAAATTGTGAAGCTCTCGGGATTTCGCTGACGAATTTTTCTTGCAGTTTCAATTCCGTCAAGCCCTGCCATTTGGTAATCCATAAAAATAACATCAAAAACTTCATCGCTTTTGAAAAGCAGCTCGCCGCTCGAAAAGCATTTCTTTCTGATTTCGATATGCCGCTCAACAGCGTATTTGTCAAGCAATTTTATAAGCTGCTCCTGCCATATTTTTTCATCATCACATATTGCCGTGTTCATAATGAGCCTCCATGTTTTGCCTTGAAAATATTATATCATATTATGACAGTTTTTTCAATTATTTGAGACAAATTTTATGGCAGAAGTGCATTTCGTCCCGATTTTTATACCGTTCGTTAGAAAACCATTGAAACTTTTTCTTGCTGGGAGTATGCTAACAGCAGTTTAAGAAAAGGGGGATACGGAAATGCTTTTTTGGCAGTCTTTATTAAGATGGATCTTCGGAGATTAATGAAATGCAGTTTTTTGAAAGTCAATTTCTAAGGATTGAAAATCTTCTCTCATATCGTGCCCGAGTGGACAGCAGAGAGATCGGCGAAATGCTGTCATACATGGGAAGAAACCTTGACGCGCTGGAACTGGAACAGGTTGGAAATGCAATTCTCAGCATTTCGGAAGTCATTGTACAGGAGAACAGGCTGGTTTTCGGCATCGAAATTCTCCTGCCTGTAAACAGACCGTTTGTGAGCGAGGGGCAGTGCGTGTATAAGCCCGTTTTCCTGTTGGAGAACGCGGTTTCCGCACGTTTTGTCGGAGAGTACCGTGAAATTCCGCAGATTGAGGAAGAGGTTTTGTCATATGCAAAACAACGGCGTATGCAGACTATAACGAATGTTTACTATGTTGTTTTTCCCGACAAGCTGTTCGCTGCATATGTTGGAATTAACGGAAACATTGTTTGAATATCCTTGCCCCGCCGGAAAATTCCTGCGGGTTTCCTTTTGTCACGATTTTGATACCTTTTGTTAGATTTTGCTGAAATTTTACACAATTTAGGATAATATAAAAACAGACGCTGTTTCAAAAGTGATACAACGCCTGACAGCTATGACGAAAGGGTTATTAAGATGAACACCACAGAAAAATGCGGCAAAAAACAGAAAAGGAAAGTTAAGTGTCGATGCCGCTGCGACGCACCAACTCCACATATCGCAATCTGCGGGCGCAAGGAGGAATGTCAGCTAACCGAAAAAGAAAGAGAAGATGAATATATGAGGATATTATGCAAAATTTGTGATGACGGCGGATACAAACATCAATAGTATCCTGTCCTAACAGATTATTTATGGCATTTTTTTGCTGTGTTCCGTCACATAAAACAGCAAATCTTGCCATAAATCCAAAAAATATCTGTTTTTATCATTAAAATTATGATAAACATTCGCTTTTCTGATTTTAGAAAACGCGATATACTGTTTCTATACAAAAGATAAGGAGAAAAAGTATGGAAAACAGTATTGATATGCTGAACGGATCGCTGCAAAAAAACGCTCCGTATCTGCCTGATTTTATCATTCGTTTCGTGCGCGGCAATGACAGTTCCGCTGTCGCTGTTCTGTCGGCAGGCGTCGGCGGTTTTCATCCGGAGGAAATAGATATGTCATGCGCAAGAATAATGCCGATACTGTTGTTCGAGCCGATTTGCGCGTTTTATGAAATTCCTGCGGCGGCAATGCGCGGGTTAGGCTGTTCGGCTCTGCCCGCGGTTGAAACCGTCATAGGCACCTGCCTGTTCAGAATAGTTTGGGTGTTTACCGTTTTTGAACATTTCGGCACGCTTCAGAGCCTTTATATCGTGTTTCCGATAACGTGGGTAGTGACTTCGGCGGCAGTTGCGGTAAGCTGCGCGGTGGTTATGGGGAAGAGAATGAATAGGCAAAATTGGTATGATAGATAATATAATCTAACGCTTCCTCCGCTTGGCTCTTAACCGCCTCTGACGCTTCTTTCGCTTTATCAATTGCTTCTTGATAGCTATTGACAAGAGCGGAAATTCCTGCTATAATACCACTTCGACACCTAAAGCAGCCATTTTAGCTTTGGTCGCATCTACACGAGCATTATATTCATCTTGTGTTAGCTTTCCTGCTTCAAGTTGATTGTTATATCGTTTTAAATTCTTTTGATACCTAATGTAACTCAATGCGTTTTTTTGCACAGTCGAGGACGCATTTTTCATCGTATTGTTATAAGCTAAGTGATAGTCAGTTCCTTTTTTTAATTCTTTGTTAAAGTTTTGTAATGCAACTGTATCGCTACTTTTAAATAATGTTGATATAATATTTCCATCAGATAATTTAAAATCTTTAATGGTGGAATCAAAAGATTTTGCAATAAGATTACCTAAACTTGTACCAAGTGTCTTAAATACCATAAAACAATTATCGTTTTGAAATAGTTGTTTTTACTTAGCAGGAGGTTTTACTATGGCAAATATTGAAATACCTGATGAATTTATTATTTGTACTAAATGTGGTGAATATTATGAAATAGGTGAGTTAAAAGAAAATGTTTGTCCAAAATGCGGATGTAAAGAATTATTGGGCGAAAATGAATATTTTGCAAGAGAAGTAGGATTTGTTGAGCAACCCACACCTCAAAACGTCCCCAAATGCCCGATTTGTGGTTCAACGGATTTATCCAAAATTACGATTGCTCATAAAGCAGGGAAGATAGCCCTGTTTGGCATATTTGGTATGGGCGACAACGGCAAGACTTGGAAATGTAATAATTGCGGAAGTAAGTTTTGATAGTGTGAAATATGAAGAAAAGACCTCAGATCAATTTCTGAGGTCTTTTACTATTAACTTACGGCTTGCAGCGCCCGCTAAAACAACACACTCCCCTCATCAATACGGCCAGCGCATTTCGTTCAGCCGCCAGATGCGCGCTATAACATTTTCGCCCAATAATTCTTTACATCCGCATTGCCAGCCGCTGCCGTCGTTCTCGGCTGTCACTTCGTAGGTTTCGATAACCTCGCCGCTCACATTAAAGTTCTCGTCAACGCCGTATACCGTGTATTCAAGCACCGCCTGCGTATCGGTCTGTTCCTTTATGCGGCAGGTCACATCTCCTACGCTTATATCTGTTCCGCGCGCGCCGTCCGCCGAATAAATACCGCTGCTGTTGTTTTTAGTTTCAAAATTTGTTCCTTCCTGAAACATCTCAACATCAATGTTATAGCGCGCATTTTCTGTAAATATTTCGTTCAAAGCTATGCTCAGCGACCGGTAATTGTCGAACGGCGGCTTCACAACGCGATAATATGTCATTGTAATATCGCTGTCCGGAAGTTCTTTCGTAAAGCTGTCCTTAAAATCGATCGTCGGACTTCCCACAACAGTATTCATATAGAACATTTTAGAACTGCGGTTAAGATGCCAGAGCCGTCCCGCAAGGTCGTTTTCGTCAGTCGTGTAGGTTATTTCTTCGCCGTCGATCATCATTTTGAAGCCGCTGTCGCTTATTTCCGTAACATAGCTCTCGGTCGTCTTTCCGCAGAAGTCAAGATATTTCGAGAAAAGCGAAACACGCATTGTATCGGCGTCCGCTTCGGCGTATTCGACAATGACATAATCCCCGACCGTGCGTATGCTGTAGCTGGACGGGTACACCTCAGCCGTTTCGCTGACTATCACTTCGGTGTACATATTTTTTCCGACGTACATACGGTTCTCACGAAGTCGCAGCGCCTTATTCGCTTTATCGTAGTACAGCAGATACAAAACGCCGTCAATTTCCGCTGCACGGCAGTTTATGAGATTTTCCGAAACCGCCGTATAGCTGTAGCCGTCCCAGTGATATAAAATAGAAAGGTCGTGCGAGCTCATAGCAATGAGCGTTTCAAGCGCGTAATACTTCCCGTCTGTATCGTTGAAATATTGCACGCTGTAATTTTCGGAAACTTCGAGCGTAATATATGTGTCGGTTATTTCCCATGCTTCCCACTCGTCGTTGATTTTTTCGGCGGCAAACGTGAAGTATTTCATGTTTGGCTTATTCAATTCATCAACGGTGTCCGTGACCTCGCAGTAGCGGTGGGAGAATACCACTTTGCTGTCTGTAACAGGCTCGTTGATGTATGTTTCGCCGTAGCCCCAGTACCAGACCGCCTCTCCGTCGTATTCGTACTCTTTGCCATTATACTGAATATTCTTGGGCATTATGTCCCAGATATTAACGCCGTATTCCACAAAGATTTTGTTCATTCCCAAAAGGCTTATAACGCCCTGTGGAATTTCCGTGCTGCCGCGCGACACGAGCCTGTAAACGCAGTAATATTCATTTTTCGCGACATCGTTCACTCCCGTAAATTCCTCATAACTGTACATTTTTTCGGGTTCTTCTCTCGCGATGAAGTACAGCGTTCCCGTCCCGCCCGTAAATTCGTTAAGATACCAGCCGTCCTCGCGCTCTATAAGCGATGTGATACGCGTGTTACCGGGGTACTGATTATCCTCGGTATATGTCAGGCTCAGCGTGTCGAAATCGCTTTCCCAGGTTCCGTAAAACGTTTCTTCCAAAAGCGCCAATGCTTCTTTGGAAGCGATACCGTCCCCGTCCAGAACACTCGCGTCGATCAGTTCGGTGCTGCCCGCCACGAGGTCGGTCTTGTAAATATTTCCTGCGGCGTCGCTTGCCGAAGCTATTTTCCAGCTTTTTTCTCCGCGGCTCAGCGAAAGAGTTATCTGTTCATATATATCGCTGTCGGAATATTTGCAGTTTACCGTCAGCGTGAACTCGTTCAGCTTTTTTGAAGCAACGATATTTTCGCCAAGCCTTACCGTACCGTAAACGATATCCAGACGTTCGCCGTCCGCGTTATAGAGCGGCGTTTCGTATATTCTACGCAGGTAATAAAAACCGTCGCTCTCCTCAAAGCACATCTCTCTCGCCAGCTTTTGTTGTCCGATAAAGTTCAGCTTGCCGCTTTCGAGAATCAGACCATTATCGGGGTACGCTTCCTGCCAACGCCTTGTATAAACCTGCGCGGTCGTACTTTCCTCATCTTCGTAAAAATACATTTTGTCGGTTTCGTCGGCGGGAATGTAATAAACGCCGATCTTAACGTCCAGACTGTAATCGCCCTGTCCGTACACCTGTAAAAAATAGCCCTCGTCCTGCTTTGTGACCGCCGCGGCAACTGCCTCTTCGGGCAGCGGGTCCTCTTTATAGGTGAAGCGTATCGTTTCTGCGGAATTGCTCCAGCTTCCCCAGAAAATGTTTTCGTAAATCTCTATCCCGTCAAAATTCTGCATACTTGGAGAATATCCTTCCGGCACGGGAAGCGTCATCTCAGTCGTTTCGGGCGCGGCGGAAACCGATGTTGTTGACGTTGCTTCGGACGAGAGCGTTATTTGAATCCCGCTGTTCGGGTTCATAGATAATATGTTTGTCATACGCAGTACAGCGGCTGTTCCGACGATGACAGCAAGCGCGGCTGCCGCGCCTATCCAAACGCCAAAGCCTTTTTTCTTTTTTTCCTGACGGTCCACATGAATTTCCACAAGTTCGCGCTCTTCGCCGAGGTGTTCAAACAGTTCTTCGGACGTTTCGTTCACATATTTCTCGTCCAGATTATCCATTGTTTCTTTCCAGAAACGCTCATTCCTGCTCATACCGTAACTCCCCTTTCAGAAAGATATTTTTTCAGTTCAGCTCTGGTCCGCGAAAGCCGCGATTTGACCGCCGTTTCGCTCATGTCGAAGCTATGCGCTATCTCGCTTATCGAGAAATTGAAATAATACCGCGCAGTGAAGATCTCGCGGCTGCGCTTGTTCGCCGAATCGAGGAACTCATTTATCAGCTCTGCCGTGCGCTCGCTGTCGAATTGCTCCTCTAGGGAATTTTCCGACGGAATAAGTTCGTCAAGTTCGTCGTACAGCAATTCGCAGTTCCTTTGCTTCACTTTATCGTATACCGACAGTGCGGTGTTCCTCACGACCGCGCACAAATACCCGCAGAGCGAAGCCGGCCGCTGCGGCGGTATCGCGTTCCACGCCTTGTGATAGCCTGTGTTCACACATTCCTCCGCGTCCTCCCTGTTCAGCAGGATATTGTAGGCGATTTTTTCGCAAAGTCTGCCGTATTTTTCAGTGACACGGCTTATCGCTTCTTCCGAACGTGCAAAAAACAATTCGAGAATATTTTCATCTTCCACTTTACTGCCCCCTTTTTCATGTGAGATTAGTACCAACTAAAAAACCAGTATAATCTTGCATATATGGGTTATACAAAGTTTTATCGGTGCTTAGTATTAACCTCTCTGTAAATTATGACGGGTGGAAATACAAAAAGGTTGCAGAAATTTCAAAAAAAATTTCTGCAACCCCGACTTTCAGAAACCCATTTCCCGCAATCCCGATACAAGCTGAACGTAAAACTCGCGCACGTCAAATCCGGGGAAATCCTCTCTGTTCAGGTCGATCATGTCCGCGTGGGTAATACCGCGCTTTCCCGTCGGCACAAGCGGAATGAATTTTTCGCCCCACTGCTTTTGCGTGTAGCCCTTTATCAGCTTTTCGTAAACGTCC
>USOZ01000029.1 GCA_900556525.1 uncultured Oscillospiraceae bacterium
TCCTTTCATTATCCATAATTATCATTCTCCTTTCTTTTTAGGGTAGTGAAAGGCACCAAAAAAGGTGTCACATAACAAGGACACCTCTAGATTTTATTGATTATTTGTACGACAAAAACAACCAATATTATGGGAGTATCTAAACTCTCAAATCAATTTAATGCCTTGCTATGTATTCTGACAATTCAGATAATGGAACTTTATTTTGTAAGTTTCCTAAATAAAAATATTTCTGTTCATTAAAGAACAAGTATAACTGGTTATTTATTATAACCTTATGAGGTTCAACATACGCTAGATTAGTATGTTCAACAATTCGTAAGCAACCTTCGTAGATTTTATATTTCTGCTTACTAAATTTGCAAGACCAATCGATTTTGGTTTTGAGTTCATCACTCATATTGATTTTTTTCTTAATTATTTTAATCATATCACATCACACCTTTCTTTGCAATAACGCACAAAAAAATCAACTATTTCTAGTTGACTTAATCATTAACGTCACATTGGTGCGACGATTTTATCTTATGGAGCGGACAACGGGAGTCGAACCCGCCTAAATAGCTTGGGAAGCTATGATTCTACCGATGAACTATGTCCGCAGACTTTTATTTATTATAATACATTTTTTGAATAATGTCAATAGCGAAAATTGTCAGATTGTAAATAATAAACAAAGCATAAACATATGTCACCTTTTATTGCTTAATGGTTGACACTTTCAAATTGCTGTGGTATAATATGCACATATTGCAAAGGAAGTGTTGATGAATGCAGCTTAAAGAAGAAATTTTGCAGATCCTCGAAGAAAACAAAGGAAGTTACGTTTCGGGCGAGCAGATTGCCGAAAAACTTTATGTCAGCCGTAATGCCGTATGGAAAACGGTCGATTCTCTGAAAAAAAGCGGATATCAGATAGATGCGGTACGAAAGCGCGGATATTGTCTCTCAGAGGACAGCAATATTTTTTCCGCGCAGGCAATTATTGCCGCACTTCCCTCCTCACTTCGCAAATTCATAAATATTGAAATTAAGCCTATCACGGGTTCAACCAATACAGATTTAAAAAAATCAGCTGAAAACGGCGCTCCTGAGGGGACGGTTCTTATAGCACTTGAACAGACAGGCGGAAAAGGAAGGCTCGGCAGAAGCTTTTATTCTCCCAAAAAGACAGGTTTGTATATGAGTATACTCCTGCGGCCCGTATTCCCAGCTGAAAAATCGCTTTATATTACAACTTGCGCTGCGACGGCAGTTTCGGAAGCTGTCGACTGCACCGCAGATGTAAATTCATCAATCAAATGGGTGAATGACGTTTATTTGGACGGAAAAAAGGTGTCGGGAATATTAACCGAAGCGTCACTTGACTTTGAGAGCGGTGGGCTTCATTATGCGGTTTGCGGAATAGGCGTAAATATTTCTACCGAAATATTCCCTGACAAACTCGGAAACATTGCCGGTTCAATTTCAGACGGAAAAAAGGATCTGCGCGCAAAACTGGCAGCAGAAATTATAACAAGATTTTTCGGTTATTACAGCACTCTTGAACAGCTTGAATTTCTTCCCGAATATCGCAGACGCTCATTCCTTATAGGAAAACGCATTGATTTTATTATGAACAACAAGGATTTAAGCGGCATAGCTGAAGATATTGACGAAAAAGCGCGGCTTGTTGTAAGGCTGGACGACGGAGAGTGCATTGCTCTTTCATCGGGAGAAGTTCAATTAAAAAAAGGAGACATTATACGATGAAAAAAACTTTAATTCTTGTTCGTATTGCGCTTTTTTCCGCAATTCTTGCAATTCTCGCTCAGATCACGATCCCCTTGCCCACAGGAGTTCCGATAACGCTCCAGACATTTGCCGTAGCGCTGTGCGGATACTGTCTTAATGCGAAAGAGGGCTGCATTTCTGTTGTTGTTTACCTCATGTTGGGAGCTGTTGGCATTCCTGTTTTTTCTGGATTTCAAGGCGGAATTTCACGTCTTGTCGGACCTACCGGCGGATTTTTGATAGGATTTGTATTTCTCGCATGGTTTTGCGGAATAAATTTTGAAAAAAAGCCGCTTAAAGTTATTTTCGGCATGATCGGGCTTATTTTGTGTCATCTCACCGGCGCTTTGCAGTACGCTATCCTAATGAAGATTGATTTTTTGCAGTCGTTGCTTACCGTTTCCGTTCCGTTTCTTATTAAAGATACTATAAGCGTTGCAGCTGCTTTTTTTGTTTCATTGGCTGTTTCAAAAGTTACACGCAGGTATATTTTGTAAAATTCTGCTTAAAAGGATTGCATTTTTCTGAGAAAAGTGATAAAATATCATTGATTGTTGTATGAAAGGACTTGAATTATGCTTTCCAAAGAAAACTTTTTAAAGGATTTCAAAAAAAATCTTGCGGAGGAATTTGGCGTTGAGCCGAAAAATGCTTCCGCATCGCAGATTCACGACGCAGTCTCAAAGGCTGTAATGCAGTACATTTCCGATGACTGGAAAAAGAGTAAGGAAGCTCACCTTGCTTCGCGCAGAGCCTGCTATTTTTCCATGGAATTTCTCGTAGGCAGAGCCGTTTATAATAACCTGCTCTGTCTTGGCATTGAGGAAGAAGTTGCCGAAGCACTTAAAGAAGTCGGCGTAAATCTTTCCGACCTTGAAGAAATTGAAGACGCAGCGCTCGGAAACGGCGGTCTCGGACGTCTTGCAGCATGTTTCCTTGACAGCGCCGCAACTCTCGATCTCCCACTTGACGGCTATGGAATACGCTACAAATACGGTTTATTCAAGCAGTCTATAAATGACGGATTTCAGTGCGAAACAGCGGATAATTGGACTCAGTACGGCGATCCGTGGAGTAAGCGCATCAACGCTGACGCTGTGACAATAACCTACGGCGACCAGACGGTTCGCGCCGTTCCTTATGATATGCCGATCGTGGCTTACGGCACGAAGCATATAAGCACGCTTCGCCTTTGGCAGTCAGAACCGATAAACGAGTTTGATTTCGGTCTGTTCAATGACCAGAAATACGAAGAAGCTTGCCGTGAACAGCGCAGAGCCGAGGATATTTCACGTGTCCTCTACCCTAACGATGATACCAGAGAGGGAAAGGTTCTCCGTCTGAAGCAGGAATATTTCTTCTCGTCCGCTTCTGTTCAGGATATTATAAAGAAGCACAAAGCAAACGGCTATGATCTGCATAAGTTCTACGAAAAAATAACTATTCAGCTTAATGACACACACCCTGTTATTGCAATTCCCGAACTTATCCGAATACTTGTTGATGAAGAGGGCTTTGATTTCTTTGAAGCGCTTGAAATTGCAAAAAAGACTTTCAATTACACCAACCACACTATCATGGCGGAAGCGCTTGAAAAGTGGAGCGTTGATATTGTAAAGGAAGTTGTTCCGAGAATATATGAAATTATTCTCCAGATAAATGAAGCCTTTATCGGAGAAATGTACAAGGCAGGAAAAATCCAGAGCGAGATATATCCTCTCAAGATGATTTCGGGCGACCTTGTTCACATGGCTAAAATGGCGATTTACTGCTCAACATATGTAAACGGCGTTGCGGCGATTCACACCGAAATACTCAAGAATGACGCGCTCAAGGAATGGTATGCGCTTTATCCTAAAAAGTTCCAGAATAAGACAAACGGAATTACGCCGAGAAGATGGCTCGCGCTCTGCAACAAGGAGCTTTCCGCTCTTATTACCGAGCTTAACAAGGGCAGCGAATGGGTAACCGACCTCGACCAGCTCCAGAAGCTGAAATGGTTTGCTGACAACAAAAACGAGCTTCAGCGTTTTATGGACATCAAGCATACCAAAAAAGTTCAGCTTGCCGATTATATCCGCGAACATGAGGGCGTTGAGATCGATCCGAACAGCATTTTTGACATTCAGATAAAGCGTCTGCATGAATATAAGCGCCAACTTCTCAACGCTTTTGGTATTCTTTACATTTATTTCGGCATAAAAGACGGTTCGATAAAGAACTTCTACCCCACAACATTTATTTTCGGTGCAAAATCTGCTCCCGGATACCGCCGTGCTAAGGGCATTATCAAATATATCAATGAAATAGGCAAGCTTGTAAACAACGACCCGCAGACAAAGGATCTGCTTAAAGTTGTGTTCGTTCAGAATTATCGCGTTTCTTATGCTGAAAAGTTGGTTACTGCGGCGGACGTTTCCGAACAGATCTCTACTGCGGGAACAGAAGCAAGCGGCACGGGCAACATGAAGTTCATGCTTAACGGTACTGTTACGCTCGGAACGCTCGACGGCGCAAATGTTGAGATCGTCGAGGAGGCCGGCAAGGAAAATAACTATATTTTCGGCGCAACTGTTGAGGATCTTGAAGAAATAATGAAGATATACGACCCTCGTTATCTTGTCGAAAAGAATGAAAAGATAGGCCGTGTTGTACGCACTCTTATCGACGGAACAGTTAGCGACGGCGGAACAGGCGTTTTCCGTGAGCTTTACTTCTCGCTTATGGACGGCGCAAGCTGGCACAGACCCGATAATTATCATCTTATCGGCGACCTCGAAAGCTATGTTGAAGCAAAGCTGAAGCTGAACAAGGATTATACTGATAAATTCGGATTTGCAAAGAAATGCTGGATGAATATGGCTTGCTCAGGTAAGTTCAGTTCCGACAGAACCATTGCTGATTACGCAAAGGAAATCTGGAAGATAGAAGCAGTAAAAATGTAATAACGAAACAAAAATCCTCCCGAAGCATATATTGTTTTTGGGGGGATTTTTATGCTTGAAGAAATCGAATATAACCGCTTTGCTGCGGTTGACTATGCGCTGAAATGGGCGTTTATGAGGAACCCTCGCTTTTATGATTTTGAGGACATTGGCGGAGACTGCACAAACTACGTTTCGCAGTGTCTATACGCGGGCTGCGGCGTAATGAACTATTCCGGCTATGACGGCTGGTATTATATTGACAGCAGTGACCGTGCGCCTGCGTGGACGGGTGTGAAGTATCTGCAAAAGTTTCTGCTCATAAACGAAGGTGCAGGCGTTTACGGTATGCAGTCGCCTCTTGAAGCCTTAATTCCCGGCGATGTTATACAGCTTCGCAACAGCGAGGGGAATTTTTATCACTCGCTGTTCGTGTCATATGTCATTCAGCCGGCAATTCCGCAAAACATCTTTGTATGTGCACACTCTTATGACGCGCGAGACAGGCGTTTATCAACTTACGGCTATTATGAAGCCATCGGAATCCACATTCTCGGCGCACGCAGAGAAATAAGCGAATAAAAGTAAAAAGCAGCAGTTCAAATCCGACTGCTGCTTTTGTTATACTTTACTTTTGTGATTTGCGTTTTCTTTCCTCTTTTTCTTTTTGTTTGATCTGACGTATAAGCCGCGCGTAGGTCGGCATATAATTCTCGCCGCCTATATTTTCTTCGCCGTATACCGTGCGCTCATAGGCATCAGCCAAGTCTGAAATGTCGGCTCCGTATTTTTCGGAAACATTCTTTTTTAATTCCGAAACCGTATACACAAGCTCATGCTTTCCGAGTTTTGCGTGGATAAGTTTATTTACGCGAGGGAAAAGAATAACAGCCTGTTCCCTGCCGCGCAGCTTTGCTGCACGTTTCAGAAGCGCTCTATCTTTGATTTTCGGAACTGCAAATACCACAAAGCCTCCGACAAGGGCTATCAAAACGACAATCCCTCCGAAGATCAAAAACGTGTTGTCGAAATATCCGCCGTCCGTGCGTGTAGAAGTTGGGTCGAAATCGGTCCAGCCGTAGCCGTCTATCCACACCTGAACATAAGCGTGTGAGTCTGCGGCAGTCACATAGTAATATTCGTTTTCTGAGTTATATTTCTGTACAAGAAAGCCTTCGACATATCTGCTTTTCAGTCCGAGTTCTCGGCACAGAAGTACCATTGCAGTCGCGTAATCCGAGCACACTCCCCGACGGTAATTAAAAAGGAATGTTTCGGGGGACGAATCCACGGGAGCAAATTCATCATCGTAAACGAAAATATCAGACAGAAAATATTGCTCTATCGCCGTTGCTTTTTCCAGATCGCTGCCGCAATTTTCGGTTATCATACGGGCGAGTTCACCGAACTTCTCAAATCCGTCATCTGAACCGAAACAATCTCTTCTCACTTGTGCGGAAAGGAGATATTCATAAAGCTCATTATTTTCATCAAGGACGCTCAGATAATCTTCTCCGTATGAAGCTGTCGAGCATATATCCTTATATTTTTGGCTCATAATTTCCGAGAAGGACGCATCAGGCTCAAGCTCATACCATCTGATTGTATATTGGGTTATAGCGGGATTATTCGCGGAGAGAAAATATTCGTCCATCGGCGTGCGGTATATATTGCTTGTTCTGCCTTCCGGAAGACTGAATCCCGACAGATTTTCGGGAGTATAAAGCGCCCGAATCCTTCCGTTCTGCGTTTCAATTACAGCGCTTGCTTCTTTCACATTAAAGTTTGTATTAGTATAATTAAATGTTCTTGGGTCTGTCCAGGAAATGTATTTCCATATGTTATTATACCCCGTTTCTGACTCGCCGTAGTACGACCATGTATCGCTTGACAAATTGTAGCGGTTAAAGCATTGGCGCTTTATAAGTCCCGGATTAGAACCCTTTATCGTAAAAACTATTGTTTCATCATCTCCCGAACTGGAGTATGATGAAGAGTCGGAGTAGCTGTTGAAGTCTAGACCTGCTCCTGCCCCGCCAATGCTTATGCCTGTTATCAGCTCGTCGAAGTTTTCGCGGTAAGGTGCGAATTTAGGTTTTGGCATAAACGACGCCGCCCCAACAACGATAATTATAAATCCACTCAGAACGATTACCGTGTTTTTTCCGCCTGTGGAGATGCCGATATTTTGCTTTGTAATAAGCAGCACAAAATACAGCGTCGCTATTAAAATGATATAAATTACAGGAATGTCCGAAAACGTCTTTGCGAAAAGCGAAAACGGGCACATACATATCAAGAAAACAAAAACAGAGCGGTATCGTATGCGTGTGAAATAATACAGCGCGCTTCCGAGAACAAATCCGCACATAAAAATAAGTGCGAAAATGTTTCCGACATAAATTCTGTTCATTTTGTCGGGTTCAAAGAACCATTGGTACAGCATATCGGGATATGAATCTATACACAAATATCCAATAAAAAGCGATAAAATAAGCAATCCGACAACACCCGCAGCGGCTATGGGCGGCTTATTCAGTTTTTGCAGAAAATCAAGACACAGAAAAAGCACAAACGTATATACGCCGCCGAAAGCTGTCAGTAAAAGCACAGTTGCGGGCGATGAAGCTGCGTAGATATATATGATCGAGCTGAACAGGACCGTCATCAGCAGCATCGGAGTTGTATTTTGTTTAAGAAAATCCCTCAAAACGCTCTCCTTTCAGCCAACAAAGCGAATTTGTTCATTATCTTTCTCAATTTTCCATATATCTTTACCGTCACCGACGCACACTGCAGCCGAACAGTTTTTTCCTGACGACTTTTTTTGCTCCATAAAGCCGATAAGCCCATTGTCGGCGCATGACGAAAAAATAACAGCGCGGTCTGCTGAAAAACTGCTTGGAAAACGATTTATATTATCATTGGAAAAAGCATAGCTTGCCATTTTATAGCGGAACTGAGCCGCGTCTGCAAGATTCTGTACCGCTATTTCTTCCCAAATATCAGTGAAACGAACGATTATTTTTACCGGAAGTTCAGTTTTGGCAAACTGCGCCACAAGTCCGAGCATAGCTTCAACGGTAAGCTGGTTCGTGTCGTTGTCCGAGCCTTTTTTGTCAAGAACAAATACCTGCTCCGCCCCGCTTGAATTTTCAAACAGCCGAACAAGCAATTCTCCCCTTTTTGCCGATAGTTTCCAGTTGATAAGCTTTAGGCTGTCGCCCGGAACATACGGCCGATGTTCATATCCGGGCGTGCCGTTGAAGCCGTTTGCCGATTGAGTTGTGTCCTCGCTGTCGTCGAAAAGAGCCGCGTCGGCAAGGCTGCGCGCGAAATTATCGCGACTGCTTATTTCGGGAACGTCGGGATATATTTTTACCTCAAGCATACTCTGAGAAATCGGAATACGGTAGCTGCAAAGTCCAAGAAAATCCGAAACGCTGAATGCTGACAGCCCGAGCTTGCCTTTTCCGAAATATTCGGCAATGTATTCGGATCTGAAAATACATTCATCGTGTCCAAACATTACCGTCCTTACTTTCATCGAGGATTTAGGTTTGAAATTATAACCGGCAAAGAATTCAGCCGTAAGAACTGCCGTAGGGAGTATCCCTGATTTTTTTACGATAACGCTAAGCTGTACAATATCGCCTTTATTGAGAATATCTTCGCTTATTTCAAGCTGTGAAGTAATATTGTGCTTTGTATAAATGCAAAGTCCTATTGAGACAACCGCTGCCGTGACAAGAACAATAAGCAGGTAGCCGCCGCCCGGACCGTCCAGAAACAGCATAAACAAAACTGCAACAGTAACAAGGGCGAGATATTCCAGAATTGACTTAATCTTCATTTTTATACCTGCGCCTGCGGAATTGCAACGCTGTCAAGAATAGCGTGCATAACCGCTTCCGAGCTTCCGTGAACGGACTTTCCTTTTGGTGAGAGCATAAGTCTGTGCGCGAGAACTTCAACTGCGAGATACTTTACGTCGTCGGGAACGACATAGTTTCTTCCGTTTATAAGTGCGAGCGACTTTGAGGCGATATAAAGCGCAATGCTGCCGCGCGGACTTGCGCCGAGAACAGTAAATTCGCTGTTTCTTGTTGCGTTTACAATGTCTATTATATATTTTTTAACGCTTTCGTGAACGCGAACATTTTCAGCTTGCTTTTTCAGTTCAATTATGTCGTCAAGAGTTATAACAGCGGGCAGCCTGCCCTTTTCGCCGCTGTTTTTTTCGAGAATATGCATTTCCTCCGACGGGTCGGGATAGCCTATTGAAAGCTTCATAAGAAATCGGTCCATCTGCGCTTCGGGGAGATGATATGTTCCGTAGGTTTCTACGGGGTTTTGAGTTGCAAGCGTCATGAACGGCTGCGGAAGGCGGTGTGTTACACCGTCCACGCTCACCTGAAGTTCCTCCATAATTTCAAGAAGAGCCGACTGCGCTTTTGGAGAAGCGCGGTTTATTTCGTCCGCAAGAAGAAAGTTGCACATAGCTGCGCCGCTTCTGTATTCGCTTTCGCCTGTTTTCGGGTTTATCATGCTGAATCCCGTAATATCGGACGGCATAAGATCTGGCGTGAACTGGATACGCCTACACTCGCCGTTTACGCTTTCCGAAAGTGCGGTTACAAGACGTGTTTTTCCAACGCCCGGAACGTCCTCGATAAGCACATGACCTCCCGAAAGAAGCGCAGCCGCCAGCTTTAAGATAACCTCTCTTTTACCGATTATAACTTTTTCGATATTGTCCGCAAGAAGCTGTATTTTTTCATTCATTTGTTATCATTTCCCTTTCGTAAAAATAATTTATTATATCCCTACGGGTAACTATACCGATAAAAATATTTCTGTCGTCAACTACCGGAACGAAGTTTTGTTCCATTATCCTGAGCAGAAGCTCGTTCATATCCGCGCTCACGCTTACTGCATGGTCGCGTTTTGAACGCATTATATCAGTCAGCTTAATTTTTTCGCCGTCTTTAAGCGTAAAGCCGTTTTTATCAGTGATTGCCCATAAAAAATCGCCCTCGCTGACTGTTCCGAGGTATTCGCCGCTCGGGGAAATAACGGGGATTGCGGTGTATCCGTGGGCGCGCATTTTTTCAAGTCCCTGCCGCATTGTACATTCAGAGCTTAGATATGCAACTGTCGCTTTCGGTTTAAGCAGAAAAAGCAAGTTCATAGCAATGTCCTTTCTTTTGAAAATTCTGTTTGTAACAGTATAACATATTTTTCCATATTCTTCAATACATTTGGGTTATATATAACACTATGCGAAAAATTTTCATAAGATTTTCATTTTAGGCTTGTTGTTAATATCTTTATAATATGGTATAATACACCGTATGTAAAATAAAAAACGTAAAAAAGGAGGCTTTTTCTTGCTGAGTCTTAAAAATATCATAAAAGATTACGCAATGGGAGGAACTAACGTTCATGCGTTAAAAGGCATAAGTATTAATTTTCGCGAAAACGAGTTTGTTTCTATTCTTGGACAATCCGGCTGCGGAAAAACAACGATGCTTAATATTATCGGCGGACTTGACAGATATACTGACGGAGATTTGGTTATCGACGGCGTTTCGACAAAAAAATATAAGGACCGTGATTGGGATACCTACCGAAATCATAAAATCGGTTTTGTTTTTCAAAGCTATAATCTAATCCCTCATCAGACCGTTCTTGCAAATGTTGAACTTGCGCTGACTCTTTCGGGAGTATCAAAATCAGAGCGAAGAAAACGCGCAGTTGAAGTTCTCGAAAAAGTTGGACTCGGAGACCAGCTTAAAAAGAAGCCTAATCAGATGTCGGGCGGACAGATGCAGCGAGTTGCCATTGCGCGTGCACTTGTAAACAATCCCGATATTCTGCTTGCTGATGAACCTACAGGCGCATTGGACAGCGCAACGAGCGTTCAGATAATGGAAATTCTTCGGGAGATCTCAAAGGATAAGCTGATTATAATGGTCACGCATAATCCGGAGCTTGCCGAAAAATATTCCAACCGTATTATAAGGCTTGTTGACGGAAAAGTTGTTGATGACAGCAATCCGTATACGAATGAGCAGCCGCTCAAAAGTGCGCCAGAAAAAGTCAGAAAAACGTCAATGTCGTTTTTTACCGCAATGTCGCTCAGTCTGAACAACCTAATGACAAAAAAAGGGCGCACTATACTCACGGCGTTTGCGGGAAGTATCGGTATAATCGGAATTGCGCTCATTCTGTCGCTTTCAAGCGGCGTTCAGGATTATATTGACAATATTCAGTCGGATACGCTGGCTTCATATCCGCTCATGATCGACAGCAGTACGACCGACATGACCTCGTTTATGTCGTCGTCGATGACGGCACGCGCGGAATCGCTTTCAGAAGAACGCGACCGAAATACGATTTACACAAACAACCGCCTAGGCGATATGTTCACGATGATGTATCAGGAAACGAACACAAACGACCTCAAAAGCTTCAAGGAATTTCTCGACAGTTCTGACAGCGGCATTTCCGATTACTGTACTCATGTTGAATATTCCTACGGAATAACGCTTCAGATTTTTGACGACGATACCGAAAATATTCATCAGGTCAACCCGAGCAGCGTTATGGACGAAATAGGCTTCGGAGCAATGAGCGGAATGATGTCGCTCGCGTCAAATATGTCCTCTTCTTCTGCGGGGCAAATGGACATTTTTGAGGAAATAAGCGATAACGAGAAAATGCTTGATACAAAATACGAAGTTCTTGCGGGCAGTTTTCCGAAACGCTACGACGAAGCAATTCTTATCGTTGATAACCGAAATGAAATAACAGACTATACGCTCTACACTCTCGGTATGCGTGATGTAACAGAACTTCGTGACGCAGTACGCGATATGATACAGAAGAAGGATGACGTTGCCGAGCTTTCCGGCGGCGAAAATTACAGCATTGATGATTTTCTCGGGAAAACTTTTCGCGTTGTTGATAACACTGCATTCTATCAGAAAAATTCAGACGGAATATGGGAAGATATGCGCGAAGATTCCGAGTTTATGAATAATGTTGTTCAAAACGGAATTCAGTTGAAAATTGTCGGTGTTGTACGCGCGAAAGAAGAAAGTATGTCGTCAATAAGCGGCACTATCGGTTACACCAAAGCGCTTATGGAGATGATTTCTGAAAAAGTTAACGAAAGCGAAATCGTTAAAGAACAGCGTGATAATGAGGAGTACGATATTTTCAGCGGACTTCCCTTTGACGGCACGGCTGCGGGAGATGAAGCAATCGAAAAGGCGGAACTTGAAGCTCAGCAGCGCAAGCAGGAAGCCGAAGAAATGATGCAGCAAATGGCTGATATGCAGTCTCAGTCAGGCGAATTCGATTTATCCGCTCTTTCTCCCGAGCAACAGCAGGCGCTTGCGGCAATGTCTGATGAAGAACGCGCACAGTTTATGACTTCAATGCAGACGGCTGTTCCTGAGCAAACAGAAGTTTCTGATTTTGACATGAAAAATGTTGACTTTTCAGAAATTGACCTGTCTTCGCTTACAGATGAACAGCAGGCATACTTCGCTTCACTTTCGGACAGCGAGCGCGAGGAACTGATGAAAAGATATATGCAGGGCGCTGCCGCTTCAACGTTCGTTTCCTCCTCGACATATTATGACAATATGAATACTCTCGGGGTCATTGATCTGGATACGCCAAGTTCGATAAATATTTACCCCGTTGATTTTGAAGCAAAAGAAAAAATCACCGATATTATTTCCGAATACAACACACGCATGGAAAATTCGGGAGAAAAGTCAAAGGTTATCACATATACCGATATTGTCGGTATGCTTATGTCGTCAGTCACTGATATTATAAATGCTATAAGTTATATCCTGATTGCCTTTGTTGCGATTTCTCTTGTTGTTTCGTCAATAATGATAGGGATTATAACCTATATTTCCGTTCTCGAACGCACAAAGGAAATCGGAATCCTCCGTTCTATCGGCGCTTCAAAACGCGATATATCCAGAGTGTTCAACGCGGAAACTGTTATTATCGGTCTTGTCTCAGGCGGAATAGGCATAGGCATAACGCTGCTTCTCAATGTTTTTATCAATATCATAATTGAAAACATAACGGACATTAGCGGCTTGTCGCAGCTTCCCGCGATTGCAGGGCTTGTTCTCGTAGCAATAAGCGTAATGCTCACACTTATTGCAGGGCTTCTCCCCTCTCGTGTTGCTGCAAAGAAGGATCCGGTCGTTGCCCTTCGCAGCGAATAATCTCCGATATTGCTATCGGAGAGGGCGCGGCATCTCCCTTTGCAACAAATATAAGAGATGTTACG
>USOZ01000030.1 GCA_900556525.1 uncultured Oscillospiraceae bacterium
GCGTATCCGACACATACTTGTTGGGTGATGAACTTGTTTTGAAGCGTATTTATAATCTTACAGATGCAGAGATAATGGAAATAAGAAAGTCGCTTGACGAGCTTCGTTCGTGGCGGAGACCTGATTTGCGTAGATAATAACAAAGAGCGTATGCCGTTTGACATACGCTCTTGTTTTTTAACACGATTAAAGAGGATTGAACAAATTCCTGTCATTATGTGTCGCTATCAGCTTATCAAAAAATGTTTCGATGCTAAGCTCCTGACAAGTTGGGATAATTGTCGGAGGATCAGTTGAAAAATCCACCTTGATAAATGCAAAATGTTCATATCGGTCATTAGGATCATGCCAATTCTCACGGTTGGTGATTTTCATAAACAGGCTTTCGGCTCTGTCTAAGTCAATTTCCTCCTTGAGCCCGGGCTTAATCGGATTTTTGGGCAGTAAATAAACATAGCCGAGAGTAGCCATAGGAAAACGATCATGTAAAGAAATACATTCTCCGATAATGCCCTCATAGTAATTTTCTATATTCTTTCCAACTGATGACATTTGACTTCTTACACCTATTGCAATCTGCGGACCATTGGCAAAATGAGTTAAAACAATGTCCTCGTCCTTGTTTTTGTGTGAGCCGAACAGCGTTGCTTCCTGCATTAACTGAAATTTATCAGGTTCAATTGGAACTGTGGGATAATGAGGACGACCTGTCGGCTTTTTCATATCAGAAAGCTCGATACGCTGTACTTTTTTCTTATCTAACGCAGAATACAACTCCTCTACACAGTATTTATGTAGTTGATAAATGAACGATGAGCCACGAACGGCAGCCGTAGGATCACTAAGATAGGTCTGCTTCATATCAGCTAAACATTGCTGTAGCTTATTCATATCTGCTGGCATTATTCTTCCTCCCCTTTATCATCAATAAATAGTTTATAGGCTTCGACGCCAAGAGCATCTGCTATACGCTGGACATTTTCAATAGAAATATTACGCTGAAATCGCTCGACAGTGCTGATATATGTACGGTGCAGGCCACATTTTTCTGCGAATTTCTCCTGTGAAAGTCCAAGAGCAAGGCGGTACTTTTTCAGATTCTTACCAAACACCTTAACAATATCCATAGCTACACCACCAATCTTATTATTATAGCATAGTGTAGCCGATAAATCTACATATTATGAGTAACATTTACATAAATCGACACAAACAAATATGTTGCATTAGCCCGTAGTCTATTGGAACACCTGCAAACCGTTCCGTACAAGTCCGATATATTATTTTGGCGCACACCACAATTAAAGCAAACCCTATTGGCGTAAAATGAGCCTTTCACTCTGTTTTTGAGTGCAAGGCTTGAATTGATTTAAGCTAAGACATTCAGCACCTCATGAATATCCCCATTGATGCAAATGCTCTGCTCTGCTATCTCATCGGGCGCATACGCTTCCCCGAAATTCAGGCAGGCATAGACTACCTTCGGATTTGCAAAGGTCATCTTCCAGAACGGATACTTGATTATGACAGGCGTGTTCATGCCCACACCCAATTCAAGGAACAGGATATGCAGTCCATCATGGCGGCGCAGGAACTCGTCATAGCGCTCGGCTGCTCGGTGCCAGCCTTCGTCCTCGACAAAGGTGTCATCTGCTCTGAGGTTCATGCTCATGGGCTTGCCGCAGACAGGACACTTCGGCACAAGCTCCGACGGAACACGCATATCCTTCTGAGCTTCAAACATCGCCCTGACGGTCTCCTCGTTGTCATAGGTCTTTTGGTGGCAAGGCTCACTGCACTGCCAGAGACCGTAGTCGCCCTGTGTATAGAAGAGACAGTGCTTGTCAAATCCTGCCTTTTGAAATTGGTGGTCAACATTGGTGGTGAGAACAAAATAGTCCTTGTCCTTCACAAGCTCAAACAAGCGCTTGTATGTGCCGTTGTCCACGTCCATATAGCGGTTGATGTAAATGTAGCGTGACCAGTACGCCCACATTTCTTCGGACGTTTCAAAGGGATAAAAACCGCCCGAATACATATCCTTAAAGCCGTATTTCTCCACGAAACCGGCAAAATACTTCTGCAAACGCTCTCCCGAATAGGTAAAGCCTGCGGCGGTGGAAAGACCTGCCCCTGCACCGATGACGATCGCATCAGTGGTCTGTATTTCTTTTTTCAGATGGTCAATTTCCGCCGAGTAATCTCTTGTAAATCTCATGATCGTCCTCCTTGAACACATTGAAGATCACCTGTATATCGTGGTTCTTGCGGAACTCCCTGACGGTGCGGACAGCAATTTCCGCCGCTTTATCCTGCGGAAATCCGAATACGCCCGTTGAGATACAGCAGAAAGCGATACTCCCGATACCGTTCTGTACGGCTATTTCAAGACAGCTTTTGTAGGAGCTTTCAAGCAGACGGCAATGTTCATCTGTAAGAATACTGTCTACGATCGGTCCGACGGTGTGTATCACATAGTCACAGGGCAAGTTGTAGGCAGGCGTTATTATTGCCTTGCCCGTGGGTTCTTCATGACCTTGTGTCTGCATGATCTGACCGCACTTGTAACGAAGCCGTACCCCTGCAAAGGTGTGGATACAGTTGTCGATACAAGAGTGGCAGGGCTGCCAGCACCCCGTCATTCCCGAATTGGCGGCATTGACTATCGCACCGCATCTGAGCGTAGTGATGTCGCCTTTCCAGAGATAAATGCCGTCCTTCATGGGCGTTAGATTGGAAATATCCGTGATGCCCTTGCTCTCGGTCAAGGCTGTGAGATATTCGTCCTCTGCCTGCAAAAAATCCTCGTCTGCCTTGACAGCAGGGCGGATATTCACAAGGCTTCTGTAAAGGCGGAATTTGTCCGTATCATTGTTTGGTATCTCAATTCCGTCAACATCGTTTCTTTCTGACAGCAGATAGTTTATCAGAAAGTCTAATTTCTCCATACGATCATCTCCTTATGACTGCCCCTACAGGACAGACCTCCGCACAGTTTCCGCAATGCAGACAGTTTTCCTGACGGATAACAGCTTTGCCGTTCAGCTCAATACAGCTCTGCGGACAGTCGCTCAGGCATGAACCGCACCTGATGCAATCATCGGTCACGAAATATCCGCTTTCCGTGATCTCTGCACCGCCGAATGTGAAGCTGTCACGCTCTATTGGCTTCTTGGAGAGGTCGAACCACTCTCCGCTGCCTTCATATATCTGAAAGACGGTCAGAGCCTTCCGGCTTTCTTCAGTCGGATATATCTCAAGCATATACGGATTTTTCTCAAACAGCAGAGGGAGCATATCCTGTCCAATTTCTCTGACTTTGCCACGAACCGAAACGGCGGTACAGTTCATGGTATCTTCACCCTTTTTGCCGGATAAGGCAAGATAGCCCTTATCCTTTAACCGCCGATAGAAGTTCTTTCCCTTTGCGGTGAGGAAATACAGACCATTATCATCGGCGTACATCATATCTATCACACAGGTCACGGGCAAACCGTCCTCGTCCACGGTCGCAACTACAGTGGAGTGTATCTGCTCCACGATATAATCAAAGTATTCTTTGGTTGTCATAAATATCCCTCCGACATTACAGTCAGTCGCTTTGCTTCTTCATAAACGTCAAACAGCTCCATTTTTAGTTCAGTGTTTATCGCATTTTTTCCGTGTTTATGAGCGAATATAACGACAACATCAGAAGCCTCCTGACTGCATTGTATTGATTTTTCAAGCTGTATCATAAACACAGGAGCTTGAAAATATGCAATACGGTCTATTATCATTTCTGATGTTACAGGTGAATCAGCATCTCGAAGAACAAGGGCATCTGTTGACCAGTCTTTTGCTGAATCTATAACAGCTATAAAGCCTGTATTTCTATCAAATACCTTGGCAAATTCTCCAACAGTCATAACATCACCCTCTATGAAAAAGAGTGTGCCGATTTTTCAGCACACTCTTATATTTATTCTTCTTCAATGATCTTCTTGGTATCGGCAACAATCTCGGCAAGCGTGGTCTTTTTCAGCTCATTTTCAAGAGCTGCCTGAGCCGCTTCGAGTCTGTTGTCCATTACTTTATGGATATTCCGTCCCACGGGGCATTTTGCATTGGGGTTCTCATGGAAGCGGAAGAGTCCGTCATCGTCCGTGCATTCTACAGCCCGGTAAACATCATACAGCGTGATCTCGCTTGTGGGCTTGGCAAGGTGTGCGCCGCCGCTGCCCTGACGGGTTTCTACGATACCTGATTCACGGAGCTGACCGAGAACATTGCGGACTATGACTGCATTCACGCCCGTACTGCCGGAAAGGAAATCGCTTGTCACCCTCATCTCACCGCCGAAAACCTCGATACAGGTGAGGATATGAACTGCCGCTGTAAATTTACTTGTAATCTGCACGAATGATCATCTCTTTCTTATTCTCTTACCACGCTGATACGCTGCCTGATGTGAGCGCCTTTTTCAATCTCGTCCACCATAGCAATAGCGTAATCTGCATAGCTGATAATGCTCTCGCCCTTAGAGTTGAGCGTCAGCTCCTCGCCTGCGAGAATGTACTTGCCGCTGCGTTCGCCGTCAGCCTGAAAATCTCCTGCGGGGCTGATATAAGTCCACTTTACGTCATTTCTCTGACGGAGTTCGCCAAGCGCCTTTGCCATAGCAGAAGCCAGCGGCTTGAAAACTTCGGGGAAATCTGCACCGTCAGAAACGCAGGCGGTATGCTCAGCGTTCACATACAGGCTTCCTGCGCCGCCGACAACGAGAAGTCTTGTGTCAGTTCCCGAAAGAATGTCGCACAGGTGAGCAAGTGACGTGGAGTGCTGAGGAAGTGTTTCGGGTGTCCATGCGCCGAAAGCATCCACAACTGCGTCAAAGTCTGCAAGGTCTGCTGCGGTCAGGTCGAACAGATCTTTCACGATAACATTCTGAGCAGCGGACTTGTTGTCGCCCTTGACAACTGCCGTAACATCAAGTCCTCTGTCAACAGCCTCTTTCACGATGAGCTGACCTGCCTTGCCATTTGCACAAACTACTGCGATTTTCATAATAAGTACCTCCTAAAGTATAGCATAAAAATTGATTTCTGTAAAGTTGTAAACACCACTGTTTCAACTTTCTGATATCAGTATATCATGCAAATACCGAGTTGTCAATAGCAATATTACAACTTTGGAGGATTGCATAAAAGGTCTGTGAAAAATATGTGCATACTCAACAAACTATATTGCTATATATCAAGCAGAGGTCGGCTCAGCGATTCCATGTTCCGCTTCATACTCCCTGACACGGCGGTAAAAAGTATTAGCCGACAAGCCCATTCTCCGCATAAAGTCCCTGCCTGTGATGCTCTTTGACTTCCATTCCCCATAAAGCTGACCGAACCTTGTCCAGTCAATTTCAATGGGCTTTCTGCCCATGTACTTGCCCTGTGCCTTAGCGATCTCGATGCCCTCACGCTGTCGCTGTTTGAGCTGCTCTCCTTCAAGCTGAGAGAGTGCAGCGAACACGGTCAACATGAATTTGCCCGCAGGAGTATCGGTGTCGATGTTCTCCTTGTGACTGATGAGGGTAACACCCTTTTCAGTGAGTGTGTCGATGATATTCAGCAAGTCCTTCGTGGAGCGTCCCAGACGGCTGATACTCTCCACATAGAGCGTATCGCCCTCACGCACATAGTCAAGCATAGCTTTGAGCTGAGGGCGGTCTTTGTTCGCTCCTGAAATCTTCTCGGAGAAGATGCGGTCAACCTGATAACCGCACATGATCTCCTGCTGTCTTGCTGTTTCCTGATGCTCCGTGGAAACACGGATATAACCTATAAATATCCACATAAAAGAAGCTTCAAAGGCTGATAAAACCTTTGGAGCTTCGTTTTTTTATGCCTTGATAAAGGAAGTGACAGCATTTTCAAAATAATGACATCAGCGTTTATCGTCAAGTGACAGCAAAATCGTCGCTTTGCCGTCAGAAATATAGCTCAAAGCAGTGCGCAACCGAAAAAATGACACCCGTGGGATGTCAAAACCATGTCAAATGGACGTCAATCGGGGAATTTTTCTTTGTGATAGAATTGAAATCAGGATAAGGGCGGTCATTTCCGATGAAAATGACACCATTATCCGCAAGATGCTCATTTTCGGCCGAATGTGACTCTTAATGTATTCAATATATATGACGAAAAGCAGAGGTGCATAATGCAGGAAAGATACAAACCCGATGAAGCTGCACACAGCGTAACTGTCGGAAAGACAATCTTTATTGTAAGCTCATTTACAGACACACAGACAACCGTTACAGCGGAGGAGCTTATCATAAAAATGCTTAAATCAAAAGTCGCAGAAGCGGCAAAGGAGGAGAAAACAGCATGATCCCTTACAACAATTCTATCATTGTTCCCGTGGACACAGGCTACGGGAATATCAAAAACTCGCTTCACTCATTCCCCACGGGAATCGCAGCATACAAGACCAAACCTGCATTTAAGGGCAGGATACTTCATATCGGAGATATGTATTACCGTATTGGCGAGAGTCACAAGGAGTACATTCCCGACAAAACCGTTGACGAAGAATTTCGTCTGCTGACCATTGCCGCAATTTGTGACGAGTGCAGAAACTGCGGATTTTATGAGGGAAACATCTATCTTGCGGTCGGCTGTCCCACTGCAATGCTTACGGCTCAGCGTGAAAGCACGAGAGAGTATTTTATGAGCAATCCCCATATCGACTGCGAGTACAATAACGTTCACCATCATCTCACCATAGTCGGCTGCTTCGTTTATCCGCAGGGATATGCTGCGGTCACTGAGTATCTTCACAATATGACAGGTGTGAACATGGTGGTTGATATCGGAAACGGTACGGCGAACATTTTGCAGATCAACAACAAAAAGCCAATTGAAGAAAAATGTGTTACCGAAAAGCTTGGCGTAAATCAATATATGATAGCCGTGCAGAAAGCTGTAATGGCTGCATACGGCAAGAAAATTGATCCCGAAGTGGTTGAGCTTTTTATCCGAAACGGAGATACCAACGTTTCCGACAATTACAAAAATATTTTCCGTGAAGAAGCAGAAAAATACTGCCGAAAGATTTTTGATGCACTTTACAGATGCGAGTATGATCCCGATTTTATGAAGCTGTATGTCTGCGGCGGCGGTGTTAAGCTTATCAGACGTTTCGGAAAATACAATTCCGACAGAGTGATTTTTATTGATGACATCTGCGCAACTGATAAAGGCTATCAGCAGTTTGCATTAAAGTCACTCAAAGCATTGGAAAAGAGGTCTGAGTAATGAAGCAGATGAAAAGAATTACACTCAGGCTCTCCCTTGAAAATCCGTCCGATAAGAAGATTGCTGATTTTCTTGCTAACATCGACAAGAATAAATATCATACGGTTAATAATGCAATAAAAACTATTTTGTATTCGGTTATTAACAATACAAATGTTGAATCTTCTGCTCCTGCCGCTAAATCGGATATGAAAGATATTATTGCAGTTATCCGCACAACTCTGAAAACTGAAATTTCCAAACTGCTTTTTGTTTTGGGTAACCACGCTGTCAAGAAACAGGACGATTCTCCCTCTTGCATAGTTTCAACACAGGATTTCTGTTGATGATGACGGTGATTTCAGAGGGTGGATTTCTCGAAAATGGGATTGAACTTTTGGGGGCAGTGTGGTATAATGGAAGGTAGGAGTAGACACTCGGCTTGCTCATGAAGATTGATTTTTAAGGAGTAGTATTCAGATGAAAAAAGCATTTAAGATAATTGGAAAGGTACTTCTTGTAATCATAATATTACTAATCATTTTCTTGCTAATAGTGTTCACATACAATAAAATTATGATGAATAAGGAAAAGGCATTATTGGACGAACCTCTTGGCGAAATGATAGAGGTTGACGGACACAATATGTGCATATACTCTGAGGGAGAAGGTAAACATACATTAGTATTTCTTTCAGGTTCAGGAACTGCTTCTCCTATACTTGATTTCAGAAGTCTTTATAGTTTGTTAGTTGATGATTATAGGATAGTAGTTGTTGAAAAATTCGGCTACGGTTTCAGTGATGTAGTAAATACTGAGAGGTCATTTGATACAATACTAAGGCAGGACAGAGAAGCTCTTTCAAAGGCTGGAATTGATGCTCCATTTATCCTCTGCCCTCACTCAATGTCTGGACTTGAAGCGATACTTTGGGCACAAGAATATCCAGATGAAGTCGAAGCAATTGTAGGTCTTGATATGTCTCTGCCACGCTCTTATGACAACTTTAATTTTTCAAAAACAGAACGGTTTGAAAAAATTGCGGCTATTGGACGGGAACTGGGGATCGTCAGATTTTACTATTCTGACAGTTCACTTCCTCAAGGACTTTCAGAAGATGAGAAAGATTTATACAGAGCAATAGCCTGTAAAATAGCTGTAAACGATGACGTTATAAATGAAGGTCTTGCTATCCCCGATGCCGTCAAAAAGATCGACGGAGCGCCTAAGCCTGATATACCAATGTTAATGTTTGTATCTGACGGGAAAGAAACAGGCATTGAAAAGTGGTCGGAGATACAAAAAGAGTATGCTTCTGAACTGTCAAATGCAACTGTTGTTGAACTTTATTGCGGACACTATGTTCATAATTATAAGCAGGAGCAAATAAGTGAAGAAATGAAAGAATTTATTGAGAATATCAAGTAATAGTTTTTGACTTTCGCAGTTGTCTATAAATCAAATATTTCCACAAAATGCAGAGCAACGCCAGCTCTGCATTTTTATTTTCCCCATAACATTTTCACAATAAGAAAAGTTTTATGGCGCACCCAAGTTCATGCGCACTGCGAATAGACTTTCACCCCGAAAGTGCGCTATAATTTTAGTGTGGGGCTTAAGTATAGGCTCGACTAAAATTTCAGAATGGTGGTGATGATATGACTACAAATTCTATCGCTGACAAGCTGGCGAAACTCGAAAAGAAGATCGCCAAGCGTGAGAAAGCTATCGCTGACGAGACAAAGGAGCTTGATAAGGATAGAGCAGAATATAACAAGCTCTACATCATGTTCCTGTCCGACAAGTACAAGCTGAGTGGCAAAGACCTGTTCTCCGCAATCGAGCGTGAGCATGATCAGCTTGAAAAGCTCCGTGAGGGTGAGCAGTCCGATGATGATACGGACAATGCTTCGCTCATCGAAAAAATGCGTGAAAGCGGTTATGTTTTCACCAATGAAAAGCGAATGATCGCTAAGCCTGCAAATGTGAAATACGGGTGTTCAATAGCCAAACTCGGTTATAGTTATTCAATGGAAATGCTTCAAATGAGAATTGCAAACAAGCAGAATGAATTTGCCGGAATAAAGATAAGTGCGTTTCTCGGTGTTCAGGTTGATTACGCTGTTACTGTTCGTGAAAAGCAGATTGAACTTTATCGGTCACGTTCCGTTTCATCGAATATTTCTTATGCAGAGGTAAGAAGAACAATGGAGCTGCTGAATTATGTACACGATAATCACATTCATTCCGTTGATGATATGAAAGCGGTTGTAGGCAAAGCAAAAGCGAAAGCAGAAAAGCTTTACTATCGTTATGATTATCTTTGCAAGGAGAAAAAACTGCTTGAACAGTTAAAAAAATTCGGTAATGAATATCATTATCTTGTCAACAAAACCAACAGAGCGGATATTGAACAGAAACGGCTTGAAGAATTATATCGAAAATTTCTGCCCAATGCTTTTCTCGGTCGTGGTAATTACGGTGATTCCGATTGGGTGCAAAAACAGATAAATCAGATACAGAGTGATCTTCGTGGAATTGACAGCGTATATGCTGAGCTGAAGAAAGCCAATTCGGATTATTATCGTGCATGGAATGGTCAGGAATTACTTGAAAGAACTCTTGAAACTGATTTTGACCGTATTCGCAAGCAGGAGCATTTGCGTAAGCAGATCGAAATGTATCATCAGGGATATGAACTTCAGGAGGACGGTACATATGCTAAGAATCCTGAAGCCACAGAAATCCGCAATGCAGAGTTTAATTATCTTGCAGAGATCGAAGCTGAAAAACAACGCCGGGCAGAAATGGAATATCTGCTTGAGCTTGAAAAGCAGGAAGAGCGTGCAAGACGCAGAAGTTATGATCGTTCAAGATAATCGGTTTCCCACTCTTTGGGATACTCAAATCCATATCTTTGCATCTGCCGTGCTGCCGCAATTTTTCTTGCGGTAAGTTCTTCGGAGCAGCCGAGAGCGAAATATTCCGCAAAAGCAAGGCTGTATTTTTTCACCGCCAGCGGATAATTACCAGAAAGAATGTGTGCGGCTCCAAGGTCAAAAAGCAATGCAGCATGATTATTGGAGCTGCACCCTTCTGTTGCAAATTCACATTCGAGCAGAATGTCCAGAGCCTTGTTCACTTTCGCATTTGCGGAAAGTGTTGCGGCATAGTTTCTTGCAATAGAGATAAAATCATCATTGTATGCCCTGCACAGTTTTATGAAAAGATATGCTTTATCCATAAATTCAAGACCACGTTCGGTTTCCTTGTTTTCGGTATAAAGAATACCGAGGTTCATATTTATGTTGGCAAACAGCACGGGATTTGATTTTTCATCGCACATTGAAAGTGCTTTATTCATCAGGCTAATGGATTTGGCAAGTTTATCATTTCTGTTTGCAGGCAACATTGCCTTATTATTTAGGAGCAATGCCCTGTTATTATCAGTACCGAGTTTATCATCGTCAAGCAGTTTTTCAGTTTCGGAAATGATGATTTCCATAAAATCATATTCGTGATAATTGTCAAGGAATATGTATGCTGCTTCGAGGAAATTCAGATATGAACTGCTGTCGGTACTGCCGAGATATTTCATTACATTTCCGATTGCCGAAATGATAGTCGCAGAGTCGGGCAGCTCAATACCAATGATTTGCAATTTGCTTTTCAAATTGGTGATAAGCACATCACAGTTATCAAAAGTTGGTTTCAAATCAAGCAGGACAATATCCCTTATCATTGGGTGAAGCGTGATAATATCAGCGTGGATATTTTCAATGAAACCAAGCTCACACAGCTCATTTATTCCGTTCGTATCGTCCAGTTCAAGCATTTTAGCAAAATATCTGATACGGACTTCATCAAAGATAATCAGATTCCGCATTATGTTCTGATAGCTCTCATCAAGAAGGTACAGTGAGAAAAGCGAACGGATATGACTATAGTATGTTTCTTTTGCATTTATGCCGTCCTTGCTGATTTTTATCTTATCAGTTGATTCGGGATCGGCACTGTTCTGTCTGAGATGTTCGAGAATTTCTTCGGGAGTATGCAGACCTTTTTCAAGAAGCTTTGCTGTCATCTCAATGGACAAGGTGTGGTGATGAACAGTTTCGATCAACTCATTGATAACGGCTTTATTTTCCTTGGCATAGGAATAGTATTTACTTACGAGCTGATACAAATCTTCGGGATTTGCGATAGCATCAAGGTTGAAAATATATCCGCAGTCGATATTGCTTCGTGTTGTGAAAATCATCTTACAGCCGTAATTGATAAGCGTACTTAGAAAGCTGTCATTTGCAGTATTAAGGTTATCAATTATGATGAGCGAATCTCTGCGCAGACTTTTCAGAAGGCGGATATGCTTTGTAAAGCGGGTGTGTTCATCATCGGAAAGGTTATCCCCTGCAAAATCCATATCGGTTATCATTTCTTTCAGACTGCCGTGATAATTGAAATACAGAATATTTCGGTATTCTTTCTTGAATTTCTTTGCGTATGCTTTGGCAAATTCGCTTTTGCCGATGCCTGCGAAGCCTTTTATGAACACCTTGCTGTGTTCCTGCAAAGTTGTATGAAGTTCGTCAAGTTCCGTATTACGTCCGCAGAAATATCTGCAAGGTGTCGGAATCTCCGCACCGAATACACATTCAGAAACGGTGATAGCAGAGGCAGGCAGCATAGGCTTATCGGCAGATACAAAAGGTCGGTCAATAGCTGCAAAAATCACATTTCCGATAAAGCGGCAGACTTCGGATTCATTGGCGGTGTCTATATCAATCAGTATTTCATTCTTCTTTTCTTCGGAAAGAGAATAGTCGTTTGATACAAGAGTTACAAGCTCATTGCAAAGATTATTCAGATCATAGACTACATCAACACAGTTATCCTGAAAATCATATCCGATGCTTTCACAGCCATTGTCACGATAAAAATTTATGAGGTCGGCAGGAACAGGGCGGCTTCCTTTTATCCAACGTGATATTGAGGAGCTTTCAAAAATTTTATCATCGCAGCTGTCATAATATTCGGAGAATATTCCCGTTATGAGGTCGGTTTGCGTGAATGCACGTTCTCTGTCCTTGGAAATGTGCATATTCTCACGGCAGTTTTTGATTATGATGCTTATTACTGTGCTGAAATCCACTCGGCGCATGGCGGTTCCTTTCGTGATTTTTCTTTCAGTATAACACAATTTTTAACAAAAATCAAATCATAAATTTGTTTGTGTTTTTACAAATAATTTATTGCTTTAAAGCAGAATATGATGTATAATAAATACAGTCATAATCTGCTGTTTGGAAAGGTAGGATATTATGAAATTAAAACAGCAGGATAAGATTACGGCTCTCTATTGCAGATTAAGCCGTGACGATGAATACAATGGCGATAGTATGAGCATTCAGAATCAGAAAGAGCTTCTTCTGAAGTTTGCTAATGATAACGGGTATTTCAACACGGAATTTTTTGTTGATGACGGCTATACAGGCACAAACTTTGACCGTCCCGATTTCAAAAGACTTATTGAAGCGGTTGAGGACGGAAAAATCGGTACTGTTATCGTAAAAGACCTCTCCCGTTTCGGCAGAGAGTATTTGCAGACAGGATTTTATACGGAAATGTTTCTTCCGGATAACGATGTTCGATTTATTGCTATCAACGATTCCGTTGACAGTGATGATGGGGATAACGATTTTGCTCCGTTCAAGAATATCATCAATGAGTGGT
>USOZ01000031.1 GCA_900556525.1 uncultured Oscillospiraceae bacterium
CTCGGACGACCGCATTGCGGAGATAACCACCGACTGTAAAAACGGCAGAACGCTCGTCATTTTTAAGGAAAGCTACGGGAACGCGCTTGTTCCGTTTCTTACCTCGTCGTTTGAGAAAATTTACGTCTGCGACATACGCTATTTTAACCTGAACGCCGTCGATTTCTGCAAGGAAGTCGGCGCGACCGACCTGCTTTTTGCGGTCTGCACTTACACCCCCGCAGGCAGCAACGGCAATTACTTAGGAATAATCATAAATCAGTGAAAGGAATGCCAATGAACGACATTTTTTCATATCCGTTTGACAGCGGCTTTCTGCTCAAAAAGCAGAAGAGTATCCGAAAAGAGTTGAAAAATGACGGAAAAAAGCGTATCCCCGTGAAAATTGCGATTCTCGGCGGATCGACCGCGAACGCAGTTGCCGACCAGCTCGAATTATTTTTGCTGAATTACGGCATTGAGCCGCAGTTTTACCTCTCGGAATACGCCCAGTTCTGGCAGGACGCAATGTTTCCGCCAGAAGAACTCAGCGGATTTTCGCCCGACCTCGTTTATTTCCACATCACAAACCGCAATATCATGCGTTTCCCCGAAATTACCGACAGCGCGGAAAGAGTCGCTTCGATAATCGACAGCGAATTTTCGCATTTCAGGCAGGCTTGGGAGAGCATAAGCGAGAAATTCGGCTGCCCGATAATTCAGAATAATTTCGAGCTTCCGTCGTTTCGGCTGCTCGGAAACAGGGATTGCTCTGACATTCACGGGCGCGTCCGCACGATAAACGAGCTGAACCGACTTTTCGCCGAATATGCCGAAAAAACGAAGAATTTCTATATAAATGACATAAATTATCTCTCGTCGTGCTACGGGCTTGACGCTTGGGCGGACAACACCGCATGGCAGATGTACAAGTATGCGCTCGCGCTTCCCGCTGTGCCTGTTCTCGCGTCGAATATCGCCGCGATAATAAAGGCGATTTACGGGAAAAATAAGAAAGTTCTCGCGCTCGATCTTGATAACACGCTTTGGGGCGGAATTGTCGGCGACGACGGCGTTGAGGGAATAAAAATCGGCATGGAGCTTCCGCAGGGACAGGTCTATTCCGAATTTCAGGACTATGTGAAGCTGCACAAGGATATCGGCGTTCTGCTTACTGTTTGTTCCAAAAATGAACAGGAAAACGCGCTCGCGGGACTTAATCACCCCGCAGGAACGCTCCGTCCCGACGATTTCACCGTGATAAAAGCGAACTGGGAGCCGAAAGACCGAAATTTACTCGAAACTGCCGAGGAGCTTTCGCTTCTCCCCGAGAGTTTCGTTTTTGCGGACGATAACCCTGCCGAGCGCGCAATCGTAGCGCCGCGTGGTCAGGTTGAACTGATTGCTCTGCAGCTTCACATAAATCGTGCGCGGACAGATCGCGGGTGCGGCTGTTCCCGAAATGGACGGCGCGGAAAATTATATCCGAATTCTCGACAGGAACAGATATTTCGAGGTCGTTTCGCTTTCCGACGACGACCGAAAACGTACCGAAATGTACAAGGCGAACGCGCAGAGGGCGAGCCTTCAGAAAAGTTTTTCGGATTACGGCGAATATCTCGACAGTCTGGGAATGTCGGCGGAGATAAAGCCTTTTTCGCCGCTTTATTTCCAGCGTATCGCTCAGCTCACCAACAAGAGCAATCAGTTCAACCTGACCACGCGGCGCTATACCGAAGCCGAGATCGAAGCCGCGGCAGCTGACCCCAAAAAGGTCACGCTTTACGGCAGACTTTCGGACAAGTTCGGCGATAACGGCGTTGTTTCCGTGGTCATCGGACGGCAGGAAGAAAATGTGTTGCACCTTGAATTGTGGCTGATGAGCTGCCGCGTTTTAAAGCGCGAAATGGAGCTTGCAATGCTTGACGAAGTGGTTTCTGCGGCGAAATCACGCGGCGTCGAAAGGCTGCGCGGATATTACCTCCCGACTGCGAAAAACGGCATGGTTCGCGGACTTTATGAGTCTTTCGGGTTCACTAAGGTCAGCGAAACGCCCGAAGAAACGGTCTGGGAGCTTGAAACTGCGGGTTATATCCCGAAAACAAAACACATTTCTGTAAATGGAGGAAATTAAAATGGACGAAATTTTTGAGCGGCTGAACGATGTTTTTTGTGAGTTCTTTGATGATGACGACATTGAGCTTGAGCCGGAAACGACTGCGGACGATATTGACGACTGGGACAGCCTGAATCATATCACGCTTATGGCGGCGGTCGAGGACGAGTTCGGAATCCGCCTTTCGATGGGCGAGGTTTCGGGGCTGAAAAATGTCGGAGAGCTTGCCGAAGCGATCGCGAAAAAGATAAAATGAATCAAAATGAAATTGCACCCTTCCGAGTTTATCGGAGGGGTGTGGTTTTATACAAAACGTATATTGCGACGAAATTATACATTAAGTTGCATAAAATGTTATTTTTTGTTCATATCGCTGTTCATATCATGCGTGCCGGTGAAATGAAAAAAATGCTCCGCTGTGACTGTAACCGAGCTTTTCGCTTGCCCAAACGGGTTTTCAAAAGCCGTGTTGCAGTTCATAGCGGAGTATTTGCTATACTAAGTGTAATATATTGACAAGAATATACAAAAACGTAAGTTATTCGCCGAGATAAGCCTTTTTGATACTCTCGTCGTTTATAAGGTCGGAAGCAAGTCCTGACAGCTTGATCGTTCCTGTTTCGAGGACATATGCACGGTCGGCAATCGAAAGTGCCTTTTTCGCGTTCTGTTCAACGAGCAGAACGGTCGTTCCGCCCTTGCGGATCTCCTGAATAATGTCGAAAATTTCGTTTACATAGAGGGGCGAAAGTCCCATAGAGGGTTCGTCCATGAGGATTATCGACGGCTTGCTCATCAGCGCGCGACCCATTGCGAGCATCTGCTGTTCGCCGCCCGAAAGCGTTCCCGCGACCTGAATTTTTCTTTCCTCTAGGCGGGGGAAATGTCCGTATACCTTTGCGAGCGATTCGGCGATCTCCGCCTTGTCCTTGCGGGTGTATGCGCCCATCATCAGGTTTTCGTAAACCGTGAGCTGCTGGAAAATGCGGCGACCCTCGGGAACGTGCGCCATGCCCATGCTTACTATTTTATGTGCGGGAGTTTTTGTAAGCTCCTTGCCGTCGAACATTATACTGCCGTGTTTCGCGGCTATAAGTCCCGTAATCGTGTGCAGGATTGTGGTCTTGCCCGCGCCGTTCGCACCGATAAGTGCGATAACCTCGCCCTTGTTTACCTCGAAGGACACGCCGCGTATAGCCTTAATCATGCCATAATTTACTTCAAGATCTTTTATTTCAAGCATTGCCATCGGCTTTTCCTCCTTATTCGCCAAGATAAGCGGTGATAACGCGCGGGTCGTTCAGAACCTCGCTCGTTACGCCCTGCGCAAGAACCTGACCAAAGTTAAGAACCGTTATCTCTTCACAAATTCCTCCGACAAGGCGCATATCGTGTTCGATAAGAAGTATCGTCATGTCGAATTTATCGCGAACGGATCGGATAGTTTCCATAAGCTCCTCGGTTTCGTTCGGGTTCATGCCTGCGGCAGGCTCGTCGAGCAGCAGCAGTTTCGGATTTGTCGCAAGCGCACGAGCTATTTCAAGCTTACGCTGTTTTCCGTAGGGAAGGTTCGCAGCCGTAAAGCCTGCGCAGTCTTTCAGACCCATAACGTCGAGCAGTTCGAGCGCTTTTTCGTTCATCTGCTTTTCAATTTTAAAGTAACGCGGCAAACGGAGTATGCCCTCAATGGTCGAATAGCCCATCTGATTGTGCAGACCGACCTTTACGTTATCAAGAACCGAAAGATCCTTAAAAAGGCGGATATTCTGGAATGTACGAGCGATTCCCGCCTTATTTATCGAAATCGTATTCATTCCGACAATGTTTTTCCCGTCGAGAATGATAGAGCCTGTGTCCGCCTTGTACACGCCTGTGAGTAGGTTGAACGCGGTCGTTTTACCTGCGCCGTTCGGTCCGATAAGTCCGTAAAGCTGACCTTTTTTAATGGTGATATTGAGGTCGTTTACCGCTTTAAGTCCGCCGAACGAAATGCTTAAATGAGAAACTTCGAGCATATTCATGACTGCGCACCTCCCTCGGCTTCACCGACCGTCTTTTTTCTGCCGAACTTTGCCTTGAATTTTGCAGCGACCATTTTGCGCCACTCGATCATCTTCGGACTCCAGTTGAACAGCATTACCACGATAAGAACGACTGCGTACACAAGCATACGATAGTCGCGCAGGAAGCGGAGTTTTTCGGGGAGAACATATAAGATAATCGCCGCGATTATCGAGCCGCGGATATTTCCGATCCCGCCGAGAACGACGTAAACGAGTATCATTATCGAAGCGTTATAGTTGAACTTGTCGCCCGCAGGTGTAAGCGTTGCGAAGTTATGGGAATAAAGCGCGCCTGCCGCGCCTGCGAGGGCTGCGGAAATGGTGAAAACCATGAGCTTATACTTGGTGATGTTTATTCCGACGGATTCCGCCGCGATACGGTTGTCACGGATAGACATTATAGCGCGTCCGTCGCGCGAATTTATGAGGTTCAGAACAATTACCAATGTTATCAGGACAAGGACGATTCCGACCGTGAAATTCGAGTCCTGAGGAGTTCCCGAAATACCCTGTGCGCCCTTTATGATAACGCGCCCGTCCTCGAGCAGTCCCAGTCCCGCAGTTCCCGCGGAAGCGTCAAACGAGATATGCAGACCGTTAGAGTCTACTCCGAGATAAATGATATTGACGATATTCTTGATTATTTCGCCGAACGCAAGTGTAACGATAGCGAGGTAGTCGCCCTTTAAGCGGAGTACGGGGATACCGATAATTACGCCGAATACCGCCGCGGCAGCCGCGCCGACGAGAATTGCGATACCGAAGCGAAGCGGAGCGTTTGTGATAAGATCCTGCGCCGCGCAGGAGAATACCGCGCTGCTGTATGCGCCGACGCACATGAATCCCGCGTGTCCGAGACTCAGCTCGCCGAGGATACCTACGACGAGGTTGAGCGAAACCGCCATTATAACGTAAATACAGATAGGAATGAGGAAGCCTTTCATTGAGCTTGAGAGGTTGCCCGTTAGCTGGAGTATCATCATTATCGCATAGCCCACGATAACGATGCCGTAGGTTATGAGATTATTTATAAGCGTTTTTTTCTTATTCATGCCGCGCCTCCTTAAACCTTTTCCTGAACATTCTTACCGAGTATACCCGCCGGTTTAACGAGAAGCACGACTATAAGAATAAGGAAAACTATTGCGTCCGCCATTTGCGAGGAGATATATGCGCTTGAAAGGATCTGGATTATTCCGATAAGGATTCCGCCGAGCATTGCACCGGGAATCGAGCCTATTCCGCCGAAAACTGCCGCAACGAACGCCTTTATGCCGGGCATTGTGCCTGTGTAGGGGGTGAGCTGCGGATAAGCCGAACACATGAGCGCGCCCGCTACTGCCGCAAGCGCCGAGCCGATAGCGAATGTAAGCGCAATGGTCGCGTTTACGTTGATACCCATGAGCTGTGCCGCGCCTTTATCCTCAGAAACAGCCTGCATAGCCTGTCCCGCGCGAGTTTTCTTGATAAAGAGCGTAAGTCCTATCATTATTACGATACAAGTGAGGATCGTGATTATCGTTATCGCGCTTATTGAAAGTTCGTCGCCGAAAAGCTGCAGGTTCGGGAGATTTACGATAGGCGAGAATATTTTTGCGTCCGCACCGAAAATAAGGAGCGCGATATTTTGGAGAAAATAGCTTACGCCGATGGCGGTAATGAGTACCGCGAGGGAAGAAGCCGCGTTTCGCAGCGGGCGGTATGCGATACGCTCGACGAGAACGCCGAGGACCGTACAGAACACCATTGCGATAAGCAGCGAAAGAAGTCCGTTAAGCCCGAGATTTGACATACACGAAAAGACGACGAAGCCTCCGATCATAATAACATCGCCGTGTGCGAAGTTAAGCATTTTCGCGATACCGTAGACCATAGTATAGCCCAACGCGATGATTGCGTAAACGCTCCCTAAACTGAGTCCGTTTACGAGGTAACTTAAAAAGCTCATATTTTCAAATCCTTTCGGGTAAATTTTCCTGAATTACCGGTATTCTCGGGGATCTTCCCTGAAAATACCGCTGATTCAGGCGGAAAATATACATTTTCCGTTCTGAAAACAACCTGTCTAAAAACCGCATAAACCGCCGACTCGGGAAGTCCGTATCGGCGGTGTATATGCGATAAATTAACCTATATTCCGCTTATGGGAACAGATTAGTCCATTGCCTTGTAGGAACCTGTGGTGTTACCGTCTGCGCCTGTGGAAAGAACGATCTCAACAGCCTTAGGAGCCTTTGTGGGTTCACCTGCGGTATCCCATGTCATTCCGAGACCGGTTACGCCGTCGAATGTGATCTGTGTCATTGCGCCGGCAAGAGCGGTTCCCATTTCTTCAACGCTCATGTCGGGCTTTACGTTTGCCTTTTCAGCGGCAGCCTTGATGATATACATAGCGTCGTAAGCGTCTGCTGCGAACTGGTTAGGAGTTTCGCCGTACTTTTCTGTGTACTTCTTTACAAAGTTTACTGTGAGGTCGTCGGTAGCGTCTGCTGCGAAAGGAGTAAGGAGCATTACGCCTTCAGCAAGAGAAAGGTCGAAGTTATCGAGAGCGAGGATACCGTCAAGACCGTCACAGCCGAAGAACTTAGCGTTTAAGCCTGCTGTCTTAGCCTGAGATAAGATAAGCGAAGCTTCCTGATAATAAATCGGGAGGAATACGAGTTCAGCGCCGCCGTCCTTAGCCTTCTGAATCTGAACGGAGAAGTCTGTCTTAGAGTCGTCTGTGAAAGCTTCTGCGGAAACAATTTCAAAGGGCTGGTTAGCAGCTTCCGCAGCGAACTTTTCGTAAATACCCGAAGAATATACGTCGGAGCTGTTGTAGATTACGGCAACCTTTGAAGCAAGACCGTGTGTGCCAATATACTGAGCGGCAGCAGAACCCTGGTTCGGGTCGGAGAAGCATACTCTGAATGCGTTGTCATACTTAATGGATTCAACTGCGGAACCTGAGGGAGTGAGCTGGAACATACCGTCCTTGTGAGTTTCCTCAACGACTGCCTGGCAGGGAGTTGAGGTTACCGTACCCATGAGGATCTGCATACCCCAGTCTTTAAGGGTGTTATATGCGTTTACGGACTTTTCAGCGTCGTGAACGTCGTCTTCAAATTTAAATTCGATCTTTGCACCGTTGATGCCGCCTGCTTCATTGATCTCATCAGCAGCAAGTTCGGCAGCATTCTTTACAGCCTGACCATATACGGCAGCGCCGCCTGTTACAGGGCCGATACCGCCGATCTTAAATACAGCGGAGCCGGAATCGGATGATGAATTGTCGGAAGCGTTGTTTGTGCTTCCGTTTTCGGAGCAGCCGGCAAATGAAACGACCATTGCCGCCGCGCAGAGACCTGCGCCTAATTTCTTCATTAAAGATTTCATAACGTACCTTCCTTTTGTTTGCCCCTTTTCGGGTGCATTTTTCTTTTGTTCGCGGGCTTATTTCGCCGTGCCGCCGATCGTAAAATCCATGTAAACACTTTGAAATACACCTTACTAAAATATTATAGTATTTATGCAGTTTTGTCAAGAGTAAATCAGCACAATTACAGCGCGCAGCAGGGCGGCTTTTTGTAAAAAAACAACGAAAAAGCAATAAAAAATGAATATCGCAGCCGTATTTCCTGCAAAATCCGAGCCAAATCCGAGGAAAAAGCGCGTTTATTGACGGATATGCACGTCAAGCTGTTCATAAGGAATTTCGATATTATCCTTGATAAATTCGCGGCGCACGCCCTCGATCGCTGCGAAGTAAACGTCCCAGTAATTCTCGGTCTTTGTCCAGAGGCGGACGGTTATCGCAATGCTGCTTGCGTCGTGGCTGCTCATTTGAATAAACGGCTCTTTGCCTTTTTCGCGGATTATCATATCGTTTCCGACAAGCGCGTTTTCGATTGATCTAACTGCTGCGTCGTAATCCGAATCGTAGGATATTCCGAAAACGAGGTCAACGCGGCGCAGCGGCATTTCGTTGTAGTTGGTAACGACTGCGCCCGCAGCGGTCCCGTTCGGGATAAATATCGCCTTATTATCGGCCGTGAGCAGCTTTGTGTAGAGAATGGAGATACTGTCTACAGTTCCCTCAACGCCGCTGCACTGGATATAGCTGCCTACGCGGAAAGGCTTTGAAAAGAGGATAAGAAAGCCGCCCGCGAGGTTTGAAAGGCTGTTCTGGAGTGCAAGACCTATCGCAACGCCCGCTGTACCGATAACGGTTATTATCGAGGTCATCGGCACGCCGAGAATGGTAAGCACAACTGTTATGACCAGCACATAAAGTATGATTTTTACTGCCGAGCGGACAAATCGGTTTATCGTCAGGTCGAGCTTCGATTTATCCATAGCCTTGCTCATTAGCTTTACGGTCAGCTTCGAGAGAAAAATACCGATAATAAGCACGACTATCGCCGCGATTATTACGGGAAGTTTTGAATAAAATCCCGTCCAAATGTCGTTGAGCAGCTTCTCGAATTTGCTCAGTTCTTTTTCGGCGGTTTGGATAATATCGGTTTCGTCCGCCGTGAGAAATGTCATAAAGTTCATGTCATTATCCTTTCAGAGGTCACAAAGAAAAAATGTTCCGTACAATTTCGTAAAGCACGGGCACAAGCAGCGCGGGGAGCATATTTCCCGTTCGGAATTTCTTTCCGAACGCGAGGTTTACGCCCACGCAGAAGATAAGCACAGAGCCGACGAAAGACAAATTTGCGATAAGTGTTTCGCTCATAACTGGCTCGAGCAGCTTTGCGAAAAGCGTTATCGCGCCCTGATAAACGAAGATAGGGAGCGCCGAAAACATTACGCCTATGCCCATTGTCGAGGCGAAAACCATGACGATAACGCAGTCAAGCACGGATTTTGCGGCGATTGTCGAAAAATCTCCGTAAAGCCCGTCCTCGAGCGAACCGACGACCGCCATTGCGCCTACGCAGATGACCAGAGAGGAGGTAACGAAGCCCTCGACGAAGCTGGAATCGTTTTCCCGCTTCACTTTTTTCTTGAGGAATTCGCCGAACTTGTCCAGCCGCTCCTCAATATTCAGCGCTTCTCCCGCGAGCGAACCCAGCACCAGTGAAAAAATGAGCAGCATTGTGTTTTCAATGCCCGTCATGCCCGAGAGAGTGCCCGAAGCGCCGATAAAAATTGTCGCTGCACCGAGCGCGGTCATAAGAATGTCCTGAAAGCGCTGTTTAAGCCCGTTTTTAAACAGCAGCCCGAGCAGCGAGCCTAATATGACCGCCGCCGTATTGATAATTGTTCCCATAAATGTTACCCGATATGTAATAGAATACGGCGGAAGAAATCCTCCGCCGTATGCAGGCTGTCGATAAACCGCCATCTGCGTTGTCGCTCTGCACTTCGGCAGACACAAAGTCTAGCCGAAGCGCAGGCTCCTAGCATCTGACGATTTCTCGGCAGCCTGATTTTGCTCCTTTAGATGAATACGGCGGAAGAAATCCTCCGCCGTATGTTTTTTTATATTTTCGCGTTATTATACGCAGCCCTGAGCCTTCATAGCTTCAGCAACCTTTAAGAAGCCTGCGATATTTGCGCCTGCCATGTAGTTGCCGGGCATACCGTATTCCTTTGAAGCGTCGTCGCAAGCCTTGAAAATGCTTACCATGATACCGTGGAGCTTTTCGTCAACTTCTTCAAATGTCCATGAAAGTCTGAGGCTGTTCTGGGACATTTCAAGACCCGAGGTAGCTACGCCGCCTGCGTTTGCAGCCTTAGCGGGACCGTAGAGCATATTGTTTGCGAAGTAAACTTCGATAGCTTCGGGAGTAGAAGGCATATTTGCGCCCTCTGCAACTGCGTAAATGCCGTTTGCAGCGAGGTTCTTTGCATAATCGCCGCTGATCTCGTTCTGTGTAGCACAGGGAAGAGCGATGTCAGCCTTGATAGGAGCTGCCCAAACGCTGCCCTCGTGATATTCTGCGTTCTTATGAGAAGTTCTGCCGACATATTCCTTGATTCTGCCGCGTTCAACTTCCTTGATCTGCTGAACAACTGCGAGATCGATTCCGTCGGGATCGTAGATATAGCCGTTGGAGTCGGAAACTGTAACTACCTTTGCGCCAAGCTCGGTAGCCTTCTTTGTTGCGTAGATAGCAACGTTGCCCGAACCGGAAACAATTACTGTCTGACCGTTGAAGCTCTTGCCGTTAGCCTTGAGCATTTCGTCGGTGAAGTAGCAAAGACCAAAGCCGGTAGCTTCTGTTCTTGCGAGAGAGCCGCCGTAGGTAAGACCCTTACCTGTAAGAACGCCGCTCCATTCGTTGCGGATCCTCTTGTACTGACCGAACATGAAGCCAATCTCACGTCCGCCTGTACCGATGTCGCCTGCGGGAACGTCGCAGTCAGGACCGATGTGCTTGCAAAGCTCGGTCATGAAGCTCTGGCAGAAACGCATAATTTCTCCGTCGGACTTACCCTTAGGGTCGAAGTCGGAACCGCCCTTACCGCCGCCCATGGGGAGAGTCGTGAGGCTGTTCTTGAATACCTGTTCAAAGCCGAGGAACTTGATGATACCGATATAAACGGAGGGGTGAAGTCTGATACCGCCCTTGTAGGGACCGATAGCGGAGTTGAACTGAACGCGGAAGCCGCGGTTTACGCGAACCTTGCCGTTATCGTCAACCCACGGAACGCGGAAGATGATCTGTCTTTCGGGTTCAACGATTCTTTCAAAAACACCCGCTTCAACGAGGTCGGGTCTTTTTTCAACAACAGGCTGAAGTGTTTCAAAAACTTCGGTAACTGCCTGAATGAATTCAGGCTCGCCTGCGTTTCTCTTCTTTACTGTTTCAAGTAAGTCGATAAGGTACTGATTCTTGAGTGCCATTGGTACTTTCCTCCTGAAATATTAAGGTCGCCTCTAAAAACCTCGTTTGAGTGAAAATGTGTATAGCACACCATCTGCTTCTTCAAACCTCCTCATAAGGCATACAGCCTTACTTCGTCGGCTTTCCTCGCATTCGGCGTACTCTACCCATTTTCCCTTTTCAAACCGTTTTTTAGAGGTTCCCTTGATTTTTTCAGCCGCTTTTTGTCCCGGCTCGAACACCGCGGCTGCCGAACAAATATATAATAGCATATTTTAATGTATTTTGCAATATCTTTATAAAAAAAATTCAGATTTTTTTGAAAAAATTCATTTTGCGGATAAAAAGAGTGAAAATCGGCAGGATTTTTTTTTTGCCGTTGCACAAAAATGTAAAAAACAAGAAAAATATTACAGTTTGTCATATTCGTCCGCGATCAAGAATAATATCAATTAAGAAACGGAAAGGAATGATGAACATGGTTGTGTATACAATGACGAGAAAACAAGTGCTGCGGGTAATATCGGTCGTGCTTTTCCTGATAGTTGCCGTGATAATAACTATATTTGCGGTCGTGAACGCGGTCACGGTAAGCGCCGCCGAACCGAAGCTCCCGATATACAGCGTCGAGCGCGGCGACAACAAAATTGCCATTACGTTCGACTGCGCCTGGGGAAATTCCAACACCGACGAGCTGCTGAAAATTCTAAAAGAAGCGAACGCAAAAGCGACATTCTTTGTTACGGGCGAGTTCTGCGACAAATACCCCGACGACGTGAAGAAATTCTACGACGCGGGACATTCAGTACAGAACCATTCCGACGCGCACCCGCACGTCAAGGGAATGAACATAAACGACCTTATTGCGGACACGAAAGAATGCAGCCGCAAGATAAAAATGATAACGGGCGAAGAACCTAAGCTGTACCGCGCGCCCTACGGCGAATATGACGATACGGTCATGTCGACAGTCGAGGGAATGGGCTTTAAGGTTATCCAGTGGGACGTTGACAGCATTGACTGGGAGGATCCCGACGCGGCGACCATTCAGAACCGAATCCTCTCCAAAACGCAGTCCGGCTCGATCCTGCTGTTTCACAACGACCTTGAAAATACCACGCAGGCGTTCCCCGCAACGCTTACCTCGCTGCTTCAAAAAGGGGATGAATTCGTAAAAGCCGATGACCTTATCTATTATGACAGCTATCGAATGGACAATACGGGTCGGCAGATATACGAGCCGAACCTTACGGCGACATCTAACGTTGTAATCTATGCGGACGACAGCTACGCAAACTCGGCGTTTGAAAAAATCCGTCAGAACCTTTCTATTGAGGAAATTTACACGCTTTCAACCTATGACAAGCTGGCTGTCATAGAGAAAATCAAGGGATTTCTCACCGACGCGGAGATAGCTGCGATACAGCTTATGAGCTATGAGGACTTGTACGCCGCGTATGGAAGCCTTGTTCTTGCCGCAGAGAACTACGGCGCGGGCGGTGTTGCCGAGGTAGAGAGCGAGGTCGAGCAGCCGCTTGACGATTACGATTCCTACACGCAGCAGGAGTTTACCACCGAGCAGGAGGAATATCCAGAAATGTCGGAGCCTGAAATGACGGAAGAGGTCATTAAATAAATGGAAAGCCGCGGGGTAAGCACGATCCCGCGGCTTTCAATTCCCCCGACTCATCCCGCCCCCCGACAAACGCCGCATTTCGC
>USOZ01000032.1 GCA_900556525.1 uncultured Oscillospiraceae bacterium
GGACGTGATGGATTTTTTCGAGGGCCCCGCCGCTCCCGCGCCTATAATAATAACGTCAAAATCCATATTTTTTCCTTTGATATTTTTGCTGTCCTACAATTTTACCACAAAAGGCGCGGTTTGGCAAGTGTTTTTTGGTACTTTTATTTTTGCAGGAAATATGAAAAGCACTTGCATTTTTTCGGCGGATATAGTATACTATAGGTTGTGTGTTAGTGAGGATTTCGGAGGAGGCAATTCATGCAGAACAGTCTTATTGCGGACATTGAAAGCAAGATGCCCGGTTTTTCCAAGAGTCAGAAATATCTGGCGGGATTTATAATTGAACATTATGAAAAGGCTGCGTTTATGACTGCGGCGAAGCTCGGCGCAGCGGTAAATGTAAGCGAAAGCACGGTCGTGCGGTTTGCTATAGAAATGGGCTTTGAAGGCTATCCTGAGATGCAGAAGGCACTTCAGAATTACAGCAAGAACCGCCTCACTTCCGTTCAGCGGCTTGACATTGCGAGCGACAGGCTGGGCGGCGGGAACCTCATAAAAAATGTGTTTACTCAGGATATGGAGCGGCTTCGCGTTACTCTCGAAAACCTTTCGGAGGAGAATTTCAACGCGGCTGTCGACCACATTTTCGAGGCGGAGAAGATATATATTTTCGGCGCGATGAGCAGCAGTGTTCTTTCGCGGTTTTTGTACAATTATTTCAGCCTTGTGTTCGACAATGTAATATATGTCGAGCCTATAAACACCAGCGGCATTCTTCAGCAGCTAATACGCGTGGGAAGCCGCGACGTAATGATCTCGCTCTCTTTTCCGCGTTACTCAAAAAATACGCTTAACGCGACGGCTTACGCGAAAAAATGCGGGGCGAACATTATCGCGATAACCGACAGCCAGACCTCGCCGCTTGCGGAATATGCCGACGAGCTGCTCCTTGCGAAAAGCGATATGGTCAGTTTCGCGGATAGTCTTGTCGCGCCGCTGAGCCTGATAAACGCGCTGCTTGTCGCGGTCGGTATGCGTTGCCGCCCGCAGCTCGAAAAGACGCTCGAAAAGCTTGAAGAAATGCTCGACGAGAATGAAGCGTATAAAAAAGACGATAACTAAAAAATTAAAGGCGGCAACTAAAAATGCTTTAAAATCCGAGGAAAACTCCTCGGATTTTTTATTTGTTTTCCACAAAATGCAGCTGCTTTAAAAAATTGTTGATTTATACAATGTTGAAAAAATGAGTTCCCATTTTTGAGATCTGAATTGTTATTATATGTAGAAGTGGAAATATTGAATTTTGTTTCAGTGTGAAAACTGCGCAAATAAATCGAAATTTACGGAGGAATTGCTATAACGGCTGACGCAAGCAAAACGGTTTCGGAAACGGAAAGCGTTGAGGTCGGCAATGCCTCGGACGAACCAGAGGGCTTTGTTTTTCGCGATCTAAGGAAGCACTGAATAAATCGCGGCACGCATCTTGCTTGCATATTTTCCGTAATCTTGCACGAAAACTCCTTGAAATACATCAAGTATTCCTGCGTCGTTTTCATACAAGCCTACGAAAAATCTGTCTGCGCAATCTGCATACCCGATTTAATCAGTGCTTCCCTAAAGTGAAAAAATCTATCCCGCTGTTATCCGACAGCGGGATTATTTTATAAATTCGTCAGTCATTTCCGAAAGAAGATCCGCTATTTTATCGCCGAGCTTATCGGGCAGGCACGACAGCGCGTTCACGCACACCTGCTCGCGGCGCGAAAGCTCCGCCTCGGAATAGACCGTTTCGTTTCCGCGCAGTTCGCTGTTCCCGATAAGAAAATCGACGGTAACGCCGAAAATACCCGCGATTTGGATAAGAGTTGCAATATCGGGTTCAACGTCCGTTTTTTCGTATTTATATATCGCCTGCTGGGTTGTTCCGAGAAGCTCGGCGAGCTTCTGCTGCGATATTCCGTTTTCCTCGCGTAACAACCGTAGGTTTTTAACCATAGACTGCTTTTGCTCCTTTTTCCTGTATTATCTCTATTATAACAAAATTCTGTTGTTAAATGTAAATCATTTTTGTTGTTAAAATTCTCTTGACAACAACAAATTGTTGTGATATAATTTATCTACCGACATAGTTCGGAGAATTTTTACATTTTAGGAGGAAAATTTATGAGAGCATTAAAAAAAGCAATTTCCCTGTTTCTAGCGGGGATAACCGCGCTGACAATGATGTGCGTGGGGACGATAAATGCGGGGGCGGTGCAGTCCTCAAAATTTTATATCGAGGGTTACATCTCTAACGGTTATTATATTGTATATCTTGGCGGTATTTCGGAAAAGGATCTTTCTACTGCAATCAGCACAGCAAAAAATAAAAATCTCGCGTGGAGCGTGGTTCTTGATATAGCAGCCCCTAATAATGATGGTTATTTATTTATGGCTGCTTCGACAGAATACAGCTTAGGCAGCGGAGTACTTTGTCCACTCATGCTTGTAGGCAAAAAGGATGTAAATGGGATGAATTCAACGGTAATTTCGGGCAGTATGGCACGAAGACTAAATTCTACAGAGTGGGGGGCAACCTTTTCTGTTCCGGAAGATTTATATAATACGCTTATGAGGGCAACTTCCGCTTATGCATCGGTTAACGTTAACCTTACTACAGATCCTGACGGCTCGGATTTAACTTGGCAGGGCATTGGCAGCTTTAAATGGACCGGATTAGCCGATTCTTCAAGTTCAAATTCAACTTCCAGCACAAAGAAAATTTCCGACCTCTCCGTTTCTTCGATCTCCAACCAGACCTACTCGGGCAAGGCGAAAACTCCCGACGTAAAGATAAAGGACGGCAGCTATACGCTCAAAAAAGGCACGGACTATACGCTTTCTTATAAAGACAACAAAAAAATCGGCAAGGCGACCGTGACAATTACGGGCAAGGGCAAATACAGCGGCACTAAGACGGTAACGTTTAAGATTATCCCCAAGAAAACCACACTCACCGTAAAGAAAACCGACGAAAAGTACACCTTTAGCTGGGGCAAGGTCTCGGGCGTGGACAAGTATCAGATATACTATTCGACCGACGGAAAGAATTATACAAAGCTCGCGAATATTTCGGGCAAAAAGACCTCTTATTCGACCGCGAAGCTCGACGAAAGCAAGACCTATTCGTTCAAGATTCGCTCATATAAAAAGGTTGACGGAAAAACATATTACAGCAAGTTTTCAAAAGTTGTGAAAAAGTAAACTTGTAAAAAATGACAATAATACTAATCACCAATAAAACTATAGACAAAAAATCTTCGTATGACCTCCATATACAAGATTATACTCGATTTTTTGTATAGTTTTTAATTGGTGATGAGTATAAAAACCCTCCCACGGCATATGACCGAGGGAGGGTTGTTACATTATTTCCCGTAGAATGGGCTTAGCACTTCCTTGTTCGTGCCATAAAAAATGTCGTCTTTTCCCGAAAGAAGCCTGCATATTTCCTCTATGCGGTCCCAGTTTCCGTTTACTTCAAACTCATAGCTGTGTCCCCAGATATACAGCATTTTCGGCTCCGTCATTTCCGCAGGGTCAAGGGCGAGAAAATCGTTTATGTACTCAAACGCGCGCTCGTCGTTATGGTGCATCGCCGCGCTCAGCGTAAGCAGGCTCGCGGGAGTTGCCGCGCCGCAGGTGGTACAGGTAGTGCGGGCGTATTTTATCCCACATTCGCGAAGAATTTCGACGATATGCTCATTGAAAGTGCCGTAAGGATAAGCCATTCCCTCAATTTCGCAGCCGAACATTCGCTCGAGGTTTTCCTTGTCAAGAAGCACCTCGTTTCTGACAGTTTCATCATCACAGCTCGTAAGGTCAGCATGAGTAAGGCAATGAACAGCGATCTCGTGACCGCGGTAAAGCTCGGGCAGTCCGTTCGCATTCATTCTGTGAATCTGAACCCCGTGATCCTCCCAATAACTCGCGCCCGACATTATCCCGCTGTTTAGATTGAACGTGCATCTCAGCCCGTATTTGTTGAATATCTCGACCAGCCACCTGTCGTAAACGATTCCGTCGTCATAGCTGAACGTAACAGCTTTCATTTTTCCGTTCCACATAAATACCTCCGAAAACAGTCCGCAGACCGATAATGTTTAAGGAAGCGCCGAATAAATCGCGACACGCATCTTGCTTGCACACCCGATTTAATCAGCACTTCCTTAATCGTATCACATTTCCGCCGAAAATGCAAGCGGGGTCACATGGCGTATTTATGATTACATTTTCCCTCCGGATACGGGGATAACTCCGCTTTCGCCATAGCTTTCAATGCGCTTGAAATTCTTCAGCGCCTTCATATCCTCCGCGCTGATCTCAAAATCGACCTCGGAGTTGGTTTTCATGTGTTCGGGATTTGCCGTCTTAGGCAGCGATATAGTGCCGAGCTGAAGCGTATAGCGGATACAAAGCTGCGGAACGGACACCTTGTATTTATCCGCCATTGCCTTTATATGCGGCTGATTCAGTATTTCACCGTGCGCGATAGGCGAATATGCCTCAACCGCAATATCGCTGTTCTGACAGAATTCGACCAGTTCCAGCGGTGTATTGCAGATATGAAGCAAAATTTGATTTACCATAGGCTTAACGGAGCAGACCTCCGTAAGGCTCTCCAAGTCCTCTATCAGGAAGTTTGAAACCCCTATCGCGCGCAGTTTTCCCGCCTTATATGCTTCTTCAAGTGCGCGCCACGCAGCGCGGTTTCCTTCGATATAACGGTTGTCGCTCTTATTGAACTCTGCCCAAGGCTGCGGGCTGTGAATTATCATCATATCGAGGTAGTCGAGTCCCGTTTTAGCAAGCGTTTCGTCAATGCTCTGCTTTGCCGACTCGTATGTTTTGTGTTCCGCCGCAACTTTTGAAACAACAAACAGCTCCTCGCGGGGAATTCCGCAGGTTCTCACGCCCTCGCCGACACCGCGTTCATTTTCGTAAGCCTGCGCGGTATCGAAATGCCGATAACCGAGCCTTGCGGCAGCCTTTACCGCCTCCGCAGCACTTTCGTCCGATATGAACCATGTTCCTAAGCCGAGCTGCGGGATTTTTACGCCGTTAGTCAATGTTAAAGTATTTGTATACATTTTAAGCCCTCCGTAATATTTTTGATATTATTATTGTACACCTTAGAGTTCACTCCATGTCAAGACTTTTTTGGAAAAATTTTGCCCATTTAGCCCCAAACGTAAAAAATCTCCCCGACCGCATTTTCGCAGCAGGGGAGAAGCGTTTTTCGTCTTTACCTAAGGAAGCGCTGAATAAATCGCGGCACGCATCTTGCTTGCATTTTTCCGCCTGATTGCCTGAAAACTCCTTGAAATACATCAAGTATTCCTGCGTCGTTTTCATGCAATCAAACGAAAAACCTGCCTGCGCAATCTGCATACCCGATTTAATCAGCACTTCCTTAGAATAAACCCACATATCTTGCGTGTTTTTGTACAAAAATGTTCAAATTTACTTGATTTTTGCCGCATAATATAGTATAATAAGAGAAAAGTATGGCTTTTTCACTTAAATATACAGAAAAGAGATTGAAGATATGAAGGGAAAATATTCCGAAAGCACACCGCTTTACGCCGGACTTCTCGGCGCAGGCATAGTTGCTGCAATCGTAACATTTATAATTGTCCTTAATTCTGCGTCTGATGGGTATATCCCGCAGGAACGCCCGTCACAGACTGATTCGCAGCAGACATCTTCTCAGTCGGACGGATATGTGCCCGACGAGGCGACCTCCGAGGAGATGAAAGACGCTGCTATAGACCTTCTTTCGGGAAACTACGAGGTTTTGCGCCTTTTCTATACAAGAGGGCTTGACCATAAAGACGAACCTTACGGAAACTCTCCCGAGGACGGATATTACACGGTCAACAGCGAGGAGTATACTTCGCTCGCGCAGCTTGAGGAACTTGTGAACAGCATATTTGTGGCTGATCAGGCAAAGATAACACTGGAAAATTCGCTTGGCTACGGTCCGGTATATAAGGAGCGCTATAACGGCGCGCTCGGAATAATCGAAAACTTCACCCCTATGGAGTATGATATTTCCTGGGAAAATCCTGATTTCTCAATAAGTCCCGTGAGCGATGAAGAGTGCGCTCTTCAGGTAACGCTTCATGGCAGAGACGGCGGCGATGATGTCGTTCGTCAGGGAGAAATGATAAAAACCGACAACGGCTGGAGGCTAAAGACGGTCATTTTCTGATTTTTGAAAGGCTGAATATATGGCAGATAACAAAAAAGATAATCCGATTGCCGTTTATGCCGTCGTAAGTCAGATTGCATTTATTGTTCTCGCCCCGCTGCTGATTTTTGTGGTGGGAGGCTCTTTTCTCGTCGAGTGGCTCGGCTGGGAATCTTGGGTCAAGCTCATTTTTATGGGAATAGGTATTCTTACAATGCTTGGAGGTTCGGTACAGTATCTTCATAAGCTGATAAAAATGTTTGACAAGAATGAATCCGGCGTCGGAACAAGCGAGGTCAGGCATGAGCCGCGCGATCACGATTATTACGACGACAGTATCAAGAAAAAACGGTTATGAAAAAAACGCAGAATCAATCGGTGAGGGAGCTGAAAAAAATGCTCCCCGCGCTGCTGATATATAATGGACTTCTGTTTGTGGGAATAACGGCGGTCGGCTTCATTGCGGGGTTCGACTGGCGGCTTTATACCGGCGCGGTCGTCGGGAATTTGCTTATGGTTGCGAATTTCCTGCTTATCGGCGCAACAGCGAACAGAATTCTCGCAAGCAGGAGCAGTAATAAAGGTCGATTTTACGGAAATCTTTCCTATGGCGCACGCTATATCGGGATTTTTGCGGTTCTTGCTCTTTTGCTCACTTTTGAGCTTATTTCGCCGTTTACAGCGGTTATCCCGCTGTTTTATCCGAAAATTTATTACACTTTAGACGCTCTTCTGCATAAGGCGGAGGAGGAATGAAAGGAATGATATTTTTGACGGGAATGTCGCTTATCGCCGAGGAGGCGCGGACTTTTACCATTGAAGGTCCTCTTAAATCCATTACGTTCGAGCTTTTCGGAAAAGAATGGATAATCTCCGAATCGGTGGTTATGGAATGGGTGGTTCTGGTTCTGCTCGGAGTATTTTTCTTTGTGCTCGGGCGCAATCTGAAGGTCGTTCCGACCTCGCGCAGACAGGTTATCGCCGAATGGATAGTGACGCTGTTTGAGGGACAGGTCACCGGCACAATGGGACCGAGCTATAAAAAGGCGTACACACCCTATATCGGCGGTTTATTCTGTTTTATTGCAATTTCGTGTCTTATGGGAATTTTCGGACTGCGAAACCCGACGTCCGACTTATCCGTAACAATTTCGTGGGGACTTATAACGTTCGTTCTCGTGCTTTATAATAAGCTGAAAACAGGCGGCATAAAGGGCTATTTAAAAGGATTTTTCGAGCCTATGCCGTTCATGCTCCCCTTTAATATCATCGGCGATTTCGCTAACCCTATCGCCCAGTCGCTCCGTCTTTTCGGAAGCAACATTTCGGGCATGGTTATCGGCGGACTTGTCTATTTCGCGCTCGGCGGATTTGCGGCGGGACTTCTTTCGATAGGCGTTCCCGCGGTTCTCTCGCTGTATTTCGACTTCTTCTCGGCGCTTATTCAGTCGTTCATTTTCGTAACGCTCACAATGTCGTACGTTTCGATGGCTGAGTCTTAATGTAAAAACGATTTAAAGCGGAAACGCTTTATATAAAAAGGCATCTTTTAAAAAACGGAGGATAAATTTATGGAACAGGCAATCGTACTCGGAGCATCGGCACTGGGCGCAGGTATCGCTATGATCGCGGGTTTAGGCCCCGGTATCGGTGAAGGTTACTGCGGCGGTAAGGCAGTTGAGGCTATCGGCAGACAGCCCGAAGCAAGCGGCGCGATCACAAAGCAGATGATCATCGGCGACGCACTTGCTGAAACGACAGGTCTTTATTCGCTTATTATCGCACTTCTTTTAATGTACGCAAACCCCTTTATCGGTCAGCTCGGCTAATTCGGCGAACCGTGAAAAACGGGTGCGGCGGGTTCGGTGAGAACTTCCGTATCTACATGAAAGGAATGGCATATAAATGAGTATGAGGCTAATGGCTCAGACGCTCCAGCTTGTCAACATCAATACCGACACCATCATATTCACGCTCATAAACACGCTTCTTATTTTCCTTTTGTACAAGTTTTTGCTGCACAATAAGGTCATGGCTATCCTTGATGAAAGAAAAAAGAAGATAAACGAGCAGATGGACGCGGCGAAAGCGGCGCAGGAAGAAGCGCAGGCTGTCAAGCAGGAATATACCGAAAGACTTGAAAAGTCTAAGGAAGAGGCTGCGCAGATCGTTTCCGACGCGGTTAAGCGCGCGGGCGACCGTGAGACCGAGATAATCTCTCAGGCGCACGCAGAAGCAGCCGAGCTGAAGCAGAGAGCCGAGGAAAGTATTGCGCTTGAAAAGAAAAAGGCGCTCAACGAAATTAAGGATCAGATCTCGGATATCGTTATTCTCGCGAGCGAAAAGGTCTGCGAAAAGGAAATTTCCAAGCAGGATAACGAAAGCCTTATCAACAAATTCATTGCAGAGGTAGGAAATGAATAAGGCGCTTCCTGACCCGGAAAGGAGAAACACCGGAAATGGCAGGACTGGTTGAAAAAAATTACGGCGACGCTCTTTTTGAGCTTATTTCCGAGGAAAACCCCGGAAAGCTTGCCGAAGTGCGCGACGAAATGTCCGCCGTAAATACTGTTCTTTCGGAGTCGCCGGAGCTTGTAAAGCTGATGAAAACCCCGACCGTAGAGGCCGAGGAAAAGCTCTCGTTCATGAGCGAGCTGTTTAAGAACAGGGTTTCGGATTATACCTACCGTTTTCTAATGGTACTTACCGAGAGCGGGCGCATTTCCGAATTCGGCGGGATCTACCGCTATTTCAGCGCACTTTGCAATGAAAAACTGGGAATTGCGGAGGTGACCGTCATTACCACCGAGCCGCTTGACGACGCGATGAAGGCTAAGATAAAGCTGAAAATGACGCAGATCACCGGAAAGACCATTGTTCTTAAAGAACGCACCGACCCCTCTATTATCGGCGGTATCGTACTGAAATACGGCGACCGCAGCTTTGACGGAAGCGTTAAGGCGCGTCTTGACGCGATGAAAAAGGAGATAGGAAGCGTTATTTCCTAATCCCACAGAAAGGAATGATACGAAAAGATGGAATTACGTCCTGATGAAATAACAGGAATCATAAAATCCAGAATCAAGGCGTTTGAATCAAAGATCCAGCTTAACGATACAGGTACGGTCGTTACGGTCGGCGACGGTATCGTTCGTATTCACGGGCTTGACAACTGTATGCTGAACGAACTTCTTGAGTTTGAAAACGGCGTTCAGTGTATGGCGCTGAACCTCGAACAGGACTTCGTCGGCGCGGTTATGCTCGGTTCGGACGCAGAGATAAAGGAGGGCGACACCGTAAAGAGAACGGGCAGAATTATATCCGTTCCCGTTGGTGAAGCGCTTCTCGGACGTGTTGTAAACTCGCTCGGTCAGCCTATCGACGGAAAAGGTCCGATCATTACGAACGAGACCCGCCCGATCGAAAAGATCGCGCCCGGTATCATCACGAGAAAGTCGGTCGATACACCGTTACAGACGGGTATAAAGGCTATCGACTCCATGATACCGATTGGACGCGGACAGCGTGAGCTTATCATCGGCGACAGACAGACGGGTAAGACCGCTATCGCTATTGATACCATTATTAACCAGAAAAATGCAGGCGTACTTTGTATCTACGTTGCGATCGGTCAGAAATCCTCTACCGTTGCGACCGTAGTTGAACAGCTCAAAAAGGCAGGCGCTATGGACTATACTATCGTTGTGTCCTCGACGGCTTCCGAGCTTGCGCCGCTTCAGTATATCGCTCCGTACTCGGGCTGCGCAATGGGCGAATACTTCATGGAACAGGGTAAGGACGCGCTTATCGTGTACGACGACCTCTCGAAGCACGCGGTTGCTTACCGTACGCTTTCCCTGCTCCTCAAGAGACCGCCGGGACGTGAAGCATACCCCGGTGATGTATTCTATCTGCACTCCCGTCTGCTCGAACGCGCGGCTAACCTTAACGAAGACTACGGCGGAGGTTCGCTTACCGCGCTTCCTATTATCGAAACTCAGGCGGGCGACGTTTCCGCTTATATCCCGACCAACGTAATTTCAATTACCGACGGTCAGATATTCCTCGAAACAGAACTTTTCAATTCCGGTATCCGCCCTGCGGTAAACCCCGGTATTTCCGTATCGCGTGTAGGTGGTTCGGCGCAGATAAAGGCGATGAAGAAGGTTTCGGGTACTTTAAAGCTCGAATATTCGCAGTACCGCGAGTTACAGGCGTTCTCACAGTTCGGCTCGGATCTCGACGCGGATACGAAAAACCGTCTTGCAAAGGGCGAACGTATCGTTGCCGTTCTGAAGCAGCCGCAGTCCTCGCCGCTTAGCGTTGAGGATCAGGTAATCATCATCTACGCGGTAATCAACAACTTCTTAAAGAACATTCCCGTTGAAAAGATCAGCGATTTTGAAACGGAATTGTTCCGTTATATCGCGGAAAGATATCCAGAAATCACGGACAGCATCCGCAAGAACAAGGTGCTTACTCCCGAAAATGAGGAAGTGCTCAAAAAGGTTCTCACGGAATTTGCGGAAAAGTATTGCTAAAAGGACAGGGTAAATTATGGCGTCTATTTTTAGCGGTTTATTTTCGGGAAAAAATAAAAAGGCGGCTAGTCTGCCGTCCTCCGATATTATTTCCCACCGCCTTATCAAGCGCGTTCTGACGGAGGTTATGAAGCAACCGGGTTCTGTACAGACGGTGACGATACGCAGTAATCGTGTTGACTGGCAGAGAAAAGAAGAGTTTGAATATGTCGGAAACGGCAGCGTTTTCTTCGACGACCTGACGCTCAGCCGCCTTGAACAGGGCGAAATGAAGCAGGTCGCAGAATATCTGCTTCAGCAGCTCGGAGAGCATGGATATATGCTCGAAGAGGACGGAAAAGGCGAAAAAGGCACGTTCCGATACCACATTGAATCGTATATCATAAGAGCAAAGGCGTGAAAGGAGTCCGGTATGAACAAGTCCGCATTTGTATTAAGCATTGTCGCAATCAGCATTTCTGCGCTTACAGTCCTCGCGGCTGTCGCAGTCTATTTTGCCAAGAAGGTTGTATATATCGAAAGCGACTGCTGACGGAAAGGTGTGATTTTACTTGGCAACAGGCAATATGAAGGACATAAAGCGCCGCATACGAAGCGTAAGCTCGACCCGCCAGATAACAAAGGCTATGGAGCTTGTCGCGTCGTCAAAGCTGCGCCATGTCAAGCAGAGAGTTGAGGCGGCGCGCCCGTATTTTGAAACGCAGTATGAGCTTATGTCGCAGGTAGCTTCGGTAAAAAAGGATTTTACCACCGTTTTTACCGAGGAAAGACCCGTGAAAAAGCGCTTATTTATCGTTATTGCGGGAGACAGAGGGCTTGCCGGAGGATATAACTCTAACGTGCTGAAAGCTGCCGCGGCAGCGCACGAAAACGACGCGGAAAAGCCCATGATAATCGCTATTGGGAAAAAAGCGGTCGAATATTTTGAGAAGCGCGGTTATGAAATGGCGGGCAGCTATCCCTGCTTTGCCGAACACGCAAAGACTGCGGACTGCGCGAATATAGCAGACCATGTGACCGAACTGTTCAGAAATGAACAGATCGACGAGGTAGAGATGTTCTATACGGCGTTTGTTTCGCCGCTTGTACAGACTCCCGAGTGCATAAAGCTGCTGCCGCTGTCTAATCTCGGTAAGCAGGAGGACGAGGACGCTCAGTTCATCAACTATGACCCGTCGCCCGAAGCGGTTTTCAACCGAATCGTTCCTAAATTCATCATGAGCATCATAAACTGCGGCGTTGTGGAATCGTACGCTTCAGAGCAGGGCGCTCGGCGCACGGCTATGGAAAGCGCAACGGATAACGCCGACCAGATGATCTCCGACCTGTCGCTTATCTATAACAGAGCCAGACAGGAAAAGATCACAAATGAAATTAACGAAATCGTATCGGGCGCGAATGCCCTTTAATGCCGTTTTCAATAAAAAAGAAGCGGTATAACCTAGCTTATCCTAAATGAAAGGATTGGACAAAAAGATGGCAGAAAAAAACATTGGCACCGTCGTTCAGATAATCGGCGCAGTTCTCGATATAAAGTTTGCGCCCGACTGTCTGCCGAATCTGCTCAATGCGATCGAAATTGACAACAACGGTCAGAAGCTCGTTGTCGAGGTTGCTCAGCACATCGGCGACGACGTTGTCCGCTGTATCGCGATGGGAAGCACCGACGGTCTTGTAAGAGGCATGAAGGCGCTCGACACGGGACATTCGATAACCGTTCCTGTCGGAAAAGAGACCCTCGGACGTATTTTCAACCTCCTCGGCGAGCCGGTTGACAATCTTCCGCCTCCGCAGACGGAGGAACGCTGGGAAATCCACAGAGAGCCGCCCTCCTACGATCTGTCC
>USOZ01000033.1 GCA_900556525.1 uncultured Oscillospiraceae bacterium
AAAATAAATATCCGCGTCCTGCGGCATTGACTTTGCATATTCGATACACTCGGCAAACAAATCGGGATAATAAAGATGCATTATAAGAGCCGTTTTCGTTTTTGTTTCGAGCGCTGTTCTGTAATTTCTGGGAAGAACATAATTCAAATTAAGACAGCGCGCAATATTTCCCATATTTTCCAGCCGCAGTATGTTTTCCCATATGAGTTCTGTGTCAAAGTCAGTATACTTATCAAGATAATCAAGTAATTCCCCGCCCTGATTGCATACGCTCTGTGAGATAAGATCGCGGAACATATGGAAAAAATTTCTGCGTTTGAAAATCGGACACTTTAACTTTGAAATAAGCTCTTTTGGTGCAAAAGTAAGAGGATTTTGTGAATATTCACCCGATGAAGTATCAACATAAACCGACCAGCAGAATCCGAGCTGCTCAAAATGCCCGGTAAAAAACGCCTCATGAAAACATACCGAGTCACTATACGATCTAATTTGCGGCATATTGTCCCAATATTTACGATACTCTGCACTTTTCAGCATTTTCTTTCGTACAGCAATGAAATATGACTGAATATGCTGCGGGATACAATGGAATTTCGCATACAACTCCTTCGGCGCAGAGTCATACCTATGGTGCATTGTAATTCCCCAAAAATCGAGTTCGCGGCTATCCATATCACGAAACATCTCTTCAAATGAATCAACAGGCCCCATTATAGTATGGTTCATGAAAACAACTTCGCCGTATTTAACAATGTTTTCCCAACCGATTTTTTCTATTCCCGCCTTATATGCCCACACGTCAAAGCCCACATTTTCACGTTCAAGAAGCTCGTCTGACGCAGAGGAAAGCAGAAGTCTTGAGTTTTCGTCAAGACTTCCATTAGAAACTACAAGTATTTTTGAACAATAAAGCCGCATTTCGTTCAGCATTTTCAGAACATACCTATCGACTTTTCCGTCCTTGTCATAGAAAAAATATATGCAAAGCCTGTTAAAAGGCGAACTATATGACATTTTAACACAACCTTTGTTTAAATCATATTTGTCTTTTCCATAATTTTTCTTATTTTTTTATTATCTCCCCAAACGCCCGGAGAATCATAATCTCTGTCAGGAAACGCGCCATACTCGAGCTTTATGTCAAGATTATTTTCCTTGATGAATGCCTCGACGCGCTCCGCCAATGAAATAGGATTTCCTGTACAGCAGTTGATTATTCCACTTATTTCAGTCTGAACCGCTGCAGCGCTTACCTGCCGTGCAAGGTCATATACGCTTATGAAATCATACAGATTTTTTCCGCTTGTAAATGAAAACGTCTTCTTACCCTCGCCTGCCGCTTTCACAAGCTTAGTGAAAATGGAATTATTTTTGAGGTCGTCTCCAAATATATAGAACGCTCTAAGCCACTGAAACGTTACGTCCGGATATTTTTTCATCATTACGCCGCATGCCTGACGAAGTGCATTTTTAGCAATACCATAGAGTGAAAGTGGCCTTGTGGGAGTGTTTTCATCAATCGCACCTTCCCAATATCCAACCTCATGCATTGTGCCCATTACTGCAATGTGTTTAAGCCCTCGAGAGAGGAGTTCTTCTATAAAATGATAATGGCTGTAAAGATTACGCAAATGGCTGTCGCTGTTATGGATAAATCCGTCCTGCCATGCAAGATGAATAACACAGTCAGACATTGCTGTTTTATCAAGAACTTCATCTGAACAGTTGAAAATATCACAGCAAATACATTCAGCGCGTTTATCAATCCCGTCAGAACTGAGATTAAGAGCGATAACTTCATATCCGTTATCAAGAAGACACTTAACAACAAGCCTTCCAATATATCCGCCTGCGCCTGTCACCGCAACCCTATAATTCTTTTCCCCCATTTTTTCCGTCTCCTTTAAATAACGCGAAAGTGCGTCTTGCCAAGTCGGAATGTCCGATATGCCAAGTAGTTTTAACTTGTTCATACTCATAACGGAATTTCTTGGACGATCAGCCTTCGCTCCGTACTTCTCAGTTGAAACAGGCATTACACTACACTTGATACCACTCTGTTTGATAATTTCCGACGCAAAATCAGCCCACGAACAGCTTCCCTCATTATGAGCATGGTATACTCCATATTTACCGGTGCCAACGAGCTGTTTTATGATGACTGCAAGGTCAGCGGCATACGTTGGGCTTCCGAACTGATCACTCACAACATTTATCGACTCATACTGTGAAGCAAGACGGCGTATCGTTTTTACAAAATTCGTCCCACGCCCAAACATCCACGAAGTACGCACAATATAATATTTTGTATTATTCTCAATTATATATTTCTCGGCGCTGAGCTTTGTTTCTCCATAGACATTAAGCGGATTTCCTCTATCGTCCTCATCATAATTACCGTCCTTTTTTCCGTCAAAAATATAATCAGTACTGATAAAAACAATCGGTATACTAAGTTCATGACACACATCGGAAACACATTGCGTAATAGTTACGTTCGATTCATACGCTTCCTCACGACAATCTTCCGCCGTATCTACCGAGGTAAATGCAGCCGCATGGATAACAATATCCGCCCCACTTTCGCAAATTGCTTTGTTGACGGCGGTTCTGTCTGACAAATCCAAATCCTCGCGATCAACTCCGCAGAAAGCTATATTATTTCGTATAGCGCAGTCAATAAGTGCGTTTCCGAGCTGACCGGCCGAACCTGTAATAAACCACTTCAATTTTAATACCCCTTTTCGTCATTTCGACGCTTCTTCATCAGATTTCGCCGCATTGTCAAGCTGAATTTTTATCATGCTGTGCAACCGTTTTCCGTCGCTTTCATCAAGAACGGACATAGGAATTTCTTTCACGCTCATGTAATACTCAAGATGCTTTTTGAATATTTCGGTTTCACTCGGATTGCTAAGCCTCCAACGAATATACTCAATATCTGTCATAAAATCAAACGGCGCAAGGTAGCAAAGAGCGAAGAAATTGAGAAAATCCTTTTCAGCGTGTTTTCCCGTCTCTGCAAAATCATGAGAGGAAACATAGTACGGCGGAATTTCCGTAAAAACATACGCACCTCTGTCATAAAACATTGCTTCAATACCTACATTTGACCCCACAGTTGCAATATTTTCGCAGGAAAGTATGAAATCAACAACATTTCCTTCGTTTTGCATCATGTCTGTAAATGTAATATACTGGCTGCCATAAGGCTCACCGGGATGGAGACGAATAATTATATCCTTTCGCTTATAATGCTTGAGAGATTGATAAATCATCTCCATATCCGTGTAAAATTTGTGACAAGTGTATATCTCTTCGATCGTCATTCCGAGAGCCAAACCGAGCTTAAATTTCGGACGGCCGTTCATTTTCTTTATATACTTCAGATTTTCCGGCATGAGCATTAACGCCAACAGTTCCTTATTTGTGAAAAGTCGTAAACCGTTCGCCGAAACTTCTTTTTTGAAAGCCTCATATCGTTCCATAACGCTGCTTTTGTAATGGAGATTTTTTAAATCCCAGTACATTGTTGTAAGGTACATCTTCTTGCGAAACGGTCCCCATTCTTGATGAATTACCGGTATTCCATGCTTCGAAGCGACCTCCTGAAGAGTCTGGTTATGCTGAAGAACGGCAAATGCCTCAATTTTCTCTCCCGACTTTTCAATATCAGAGATAAAGTTTTCAATCAAATTTCCGAGCGGCTCACAATACTCTGTCAACATCGAGCAATACGCATTGTAATGCGTTCCCTTTTCCTTTTCGAGGTCTTCAAAAAGACTTTTTGGTATCGGATATTTCTTTACTTTGTCAAGATCGCCTTTTTTGGGAGGAATATACTGAAAAGTTCTTGCACGCTCTACATTATACGCTTCCTGGAAGCCCTTTGAAATATAATATTTTACATCATAAAAATATTCTTCCTGTGCGATCATCGCCCAGCCATGTTTTTTACATTCGCCGAGCCACTTATAAAAATACCACAGGTAAACAGCTTCACGCTGCATTGCCATTGTCAAAACAAAAGGAACTATCATACTTTTTACTCCTCAACATATACTCCGCGTGCCAAAATGCGATAACGTATCTTTTTCAGTCCGTTCCATATAAAACGCGGTGTGCAATACTTAATGTAGCGCTTCGGTGCAGGCGTTGCAAGCATATCGTTCACGAACGGCTCGCCATTTTTCTTGCATTTACAGTATTTAAGAAAAATCCACAGTCCAAACGGGCAGCACTGCCTTGCGAATCTTTTGAAAAATCCATCATCTGATTTCGCAGAAATATTGACGTGTGAATTACTGATTATTCTGCGCTGCAAGTCCGAAGAAGCCGCAAATCTACAGCGTCTGTCCTTGCTGATAAGCAAGCTGCTGTATTCATGAAAATCATAAGTAAGCTTTGCAAGCTCATTCTCAGCCTCAACACTGTTTACCATGGTTACGGGATAAAATCCCGAACCTTGTGCCACAAGCGCATAAAGACGAATCATTGTATTTCGCGTTGTGTAATTCGGTCTTTCCGCATCATCTCCGCGCGCCGGAAAATCTTCTGCGGTCAATTCTTCATCAAATAATTTTTTTAGTGCCTCTGCTCTGAACCAGAACGCCTCGGAAATTGCCACAAGCGGGGGTTTAGATGTGGGAATATCTATATCCATCTGCTTCAGCATGCTTTTTGCGAGTTTTAAAGTTTGAGTATTTTCCCAATTTCCACCGACAGAAATAAAATTGTTTGCAAATTTCGGACAAGGCGGCAGTGCAATTCCGAGCCTGGGTTCCTTTTCAAAAGTGCGTATGACATTTTGAATATAATTCTCGTTATATGCCGTATTCTCACACGCATTTCGCAGAATAAGTTCACGCTGACTGCTGAACTTATACTGTCTGCTTTCAATATCGCTGTACGCGCATATAAACTCATATTTTCCGGAGCATACAACATCTTTAGCGCAGTTTATCATTGCGATACCGCTTTCATTCGTATCGGAAACAGCAAACGAAAAATCCATGTCAAGTACTCCGAGAGCTTTTTTGAGTTCGTCTGCCTTTTCTTCGGAATCGGAAATAATACGCACCGCTGTGTTAGCAGGGTAATTTTTAAGGCACGAGATACAAAAATCGATATTCAGAGGGTTTTCGACAAAAAAAATGACGGCAATGCTATGTTTCCGTGGCTTATCATTCACTTCATAGACAGGTATCACTCGATAAAGATTAAGACATTTGCAAAGGTCATACTGATCGGTAGTTCTCAGAATATTTTCCCATATCATTTCAATATTATAGTCCGTGTTCTTGTCAACATACTCAAGTAAACGCTGAGGAACGTCGGGACCGTAATCTGTCATTATTATGTTCTGGTCAAAAAAAACTTTTCTGCGAATAAAAGGAATGTGCTGCTCCGCACACAGCTCATACGCGCATGAAACCGAAGGAGTCGGAGCTTTTCCGCGCTGTTTTGCACAGTCAAATGTTTTGTAGGTAAATCCGGCTTCGACCATATCTATAGTAAAATATGCTTCGTGAAACAATGAAGAATCTGAATAGGTCTTTATTTCGGGCATATTCTCCCAATGCGAACGGAATTCAGGGCTATGAAGCAATCTGCTGCGGACTGTAATGAAATTTGACATAATATAATCAGGACGATGTCCGCATTTATACTCATACACGCCGCATTTTTTGATATTCTCGTTTTCATATACAAGCGTCAATCCCCAAAAATCACATTCCATACTTTCCGCATTTCTAAAAACGTCAACAAGAGGATAAACGGGTCCGAAAACCGTAGCATTACACATTATCAATTCGTCAAAATCATCCAAAGCTTCCCAACCGATATATGATATTGCATCCTTATACGCTGTAGCATCCATTCCGATGTTAGGTCTCGAAAAGACATCATCGGCATAAAGACAAAGACGTCTTCTTCCGTCTTCATTAGCGTCTCCGTTTATTACAACTACAAGGTAATCACAGACTGTTTTCAGTTCCTTTAAATAATACTCAACGTATGAATCAACAACCCCGTCTTTTTCCCAGAAAAAGAAAATTCCTGCCCTCTTCAACTTCATTTCCTCCGATACAGACTCAGCCTTATCTGTTTTCATACATTCGTTTATAATAATCCTTATACTCGCCGTTGATTATGTGTTCCCACCAATCACGGTTGTCGAGGTACCAACGAATCGTTTTCTTTATGCCGTCCGCAAACTTAGTTTCGGGCAGCCAGCCAAGCTCGTTGTGAATTTTTGTCGGGTCGATCGCATAGCGCATATCATGCCCCTTGCGATCTGCAACGTATGTTATAAGACTTTCGGGCTTGCCGAGTTCCTTGCAGATTATTTTTACAATATCAATGTTCTTCATCTCGTTGTGTCCGCCGATATTGTAAACCTCGCCAACAGTACCCTTGTGAATTATCAGGTCGATAGCCCGGCAGTGATCCTCAACATAAAGCCAGTCGCGTACATTCAGACCTTCGCCGTAAACGGGTAGCGGCTTATCGTTGAGCGAATTTGCGATCATAAGAGGAATCAGCTTTTCGGGAAAATGATACGGTCCGTAGTTATTCGAGCAGCGCGAAATCGTTACAGGAAGCCCAAATGTGCGGTGATATGCCTGTACAAGGAGATCCGCGCTTGCCTTTGAAGCGGAATACGGGCTAGACGTATGAATAGGAGTTTCTTCCGTGAAGAATAAATCCGGTCTGTCAAGCGGAAGATCGCCGTAAACCTCATCGGTCGAAACCTGATGATAGCGCTTTATTCCATATTTTCTGCAAGCATCCATCATCGTCTGAGTGCCGATAATATTCGTATTAAGAAAAACGCCCGGATTTTCGATTGAACGGTCAACATGGCTTTCTGCGGCGAAATTTACGACAACATCGGGATGCTCTTCCTCGAAAACGCCGAAAACTGCGTCACGGTCAGTTATATCGACCTTGCAAAATCTAAAATTCGGGTTGTTCATTACCGGTTCGAGAGTTTCCATATTTCCTGCATAGGTCAGACAGTCAAGACAGATAATTCTGTAATCCGGGTGAGCTTTAAGCATATAATGAATAAAATTTCCGCCGATAAATCCGGCGCCGCCTGTTACAATAATTTTCATATAGCCTCCAAGTCTTTATAACGCAATTTATCGGGCAGAAATCTGCCCGATTTATTTTTATTCTCAATAGGTAAAGCTGCAATCGCTGTCTTTCAGATAAGGCGCATTCTTATCCTTTTCGGAAAGAATGGGATTTTCAATATTCCACTTCACGCCTATCTCGGGGTCGTCAAAGCGTATACTTCTGTCGCTCTCATGATTGTAATAATTGTCCGCCTTATAGAGAAACTCAACCTCGTCGGTAAGGGTAACAAAACCGTGACCGAAGCCGCGCGGAATAAACAACTGCTTTTTGTTTTCAGCCGAAAGCTCCACAGCAACCCACTTTTTGTATGTCGGCGAACCTTTTCTGAGGTCTACCGCAACGTCAAGCACAGCTCCTCTGCAAACGCGAACAAGCTTAGCCTGCGCGTGTTCGCCGTTCTGAAAATGAATACCGCGAAGAACGCCTTTTTTAGATGAATACGAATGGTTGTCCTGAACAAAATCCGCCTGGATTTCAGGCAGCCTCGCCTTTGAATAGCTTTCCATAAACCAGCCGCGTTCATCTCCGAAAACCTGCGGTTCAACTACATAAACACCGTCAATTTCAGTTTTAATTACCTTCATTTTTTCGTCCTCTGTCAATAAAGTATATTTCCCTGTGCAACGCGTTTCAGATGCACGCCGTATGGACTTTTTCCGTAATTTTCGGCATTTTTAAGCAGCGTTTCACGGTCAATCCAACCATTTTTATAAGAAATTTCTTCCAGGCAAGCTATTTTTAAGCCCTGTCTGTTTTCAATTACCTTTACATACTCGCTCGCTTCGGCAAGACTGTCCACTGTTCCCGTATCAAGCCAGCCATACCCGCGTCCAAGCGTTACAACGTCAAGTCTTCCCTCTTCAAGGTAGATCCTGTTGAGGTCGGTTATTTCAAGTTCTCCGCGCGCTGAGGGCTTCAGACTCTTCGCATACTCACAGACCTTGTTATCATAAAAATAAAGTCCGGTAACAGCGTAATTGCTTTTGGGCTGAGCGGGTTTTTCTTCTATCGAAACAGCTTTCCCGTTCCTGTCAAATTCCACAACTCCGAAGCGCTGCGGGTCGTCAACATAATACCCGAAAACAGTAGCTCTGCCGTGATTTTCCGCAGCAGTGAGCAGGGACTTTTTTAAGCCGCTTCCGTGAAAAATATTATCTCCGAGAATCATCGCGCATTCTTCGCCGCCGATAAATTCCTCGCCCAGAATAAAAGCCTGAGCAAGACCATCGGGGGAAGGCTGCACCTTATACGAAAGGTTTAGCCCATAACCCGAGCCGTCGCCCAGCAGTCGCTCGAAATTCGGCAGGTCAGTAGGTGTTGAAATAATCAGAATGTCTCTTATCCCTGCAAGCATAAGCGCCGAAAGCGGGTAGAAGATCATAGGCTTGTCATAAACGGGGAGAAGCTGCTTTGACGTCACCATTGTTATAGGATAAAGGCGCGTACCGCTTCCGCCGGCAAGAATTATACCTTTTCGCATATTTTTCTCCATTTTAAGTTATTAGGCAATATTTATTGTTTTGCGCAATAATATTTTCAAAATGCAAAATCACTTTTTTTATTATACATTATTTATACAGTTTTGTCAATAAGAAAGCTGCGGTTTTAGAAAATTCAATCCAGCAACAAATTATACAGCGCCTTGATTATCTGATTTAAAGTTGTTCATCTTTCGGAGTGTTGGTTTTTCTGCTGCGCTGAACCTTCCCTGCTGCTCTGAGCAGGATTTTTTCGGGAACGAGCTTTGCGGCAGCCGCAACAAACTTCGCCGTTGCCGTCGGTACAATTACAAGTTCTCTGCGGAACATATGATTGATAGCATATTTTGCCGCATAGGTATCGGATATTCCTGCAACAGCAAATTCAGCGCCCGAAACTTCGTTGAATTCCGTGCGGACAGGTCCCGGGCAGAAAGCTCCGATATAGACATTTGAACCGCTGTGGCGAAGTTCCTCGGAAATAGCCTTTGTAAGCTGCAAAACATAATTTTTTGAAGCATAATATGATGAAAATTCGGGTCCCGCGATAAATCCCGCAATCGAAGCGACATTCAGAATGTAACCCTTATTTCTCGCTTTGAATTCCCGAAGAAAAAGCTTAGTGAGAATATGCACTGCTTTGATATTCACGTCAATCATTTTCAATTCGGAATCGAGGTCGGTTTCATCAAACGCGCCGAAAACTCCGAACCCCGCGCAGTTGATAAGAACATCTATCGTAACGTGCTCGACCCGTTTAAAAAGCGCCTTGCAGTCCTCTGTTTTGGATAAATCGCAGCAGAACCAACGAACCTTAACACCGTATTCCGCCGCAATTTCACGCTTGAGTTCAAACAAGCGCTGTCTGCGCCTTGCCACAATTATAAGATTATACCCTCTTTTTGCCAACTCTATCGCAATTGCGCGACCTATACCCGAGCTTGCACCTGTTACCAATGCCGTCATTTTTACTGTTCCTTTCTTTGTTCATATTTTATTGTATCTATGAGCCGCTCAAACTCCTCAAAAGTCGAAAGACTTCCGCAGATCCCGCGGTATTTTGCCGCATTTGCCATACCTTTCAAATAGTGCGCCGTCTGCATACGCGCCTCTTTCATGCCGATATATTCGCCCTTATCCTTTATCAGCAGCTCTATCTGATGCCGCATTGCCGAGAGACGTTCATCAAGCTCCGGTTCTATGAACGTTTCGTCTTCGAGCGCCTGTTCAATCTGTTTAAACAACCACGGCCTGCCGCACGCCGCACGTCCTATCATAACGAGGTCACAACCTGTATATTTGTACATTTCAAGGCACTTTTCAGGGCTGTCAACATCGCCGTTGCCGATAACGGGAATTGAAACCGCCTGCTTTACCGCAGCAATAATATCCCAGTCAGCCTGCCCGCTGTACATCTGAACACGGGTGCGCCCGTGAACGGCAACTGCCGACGCGCCGCATTCCTGCGCAATTTTTGCAATTTCAACAGCGTTGACGTGTTCGTCGTCCCAGCCTTTTCTTATCTTAACGGTAACGGGAACATTCGCAGCCTTGACCGCCTCTTCAACAATTTTTGAAAACAGCAGCGGATCTTTCATAAGAGCGCTTCCCGCGCCGTTTCCCGCAACTTTCGGGACTGGACACCCGCTGTTTATATCAATTATATCAGGAGAAAACCGCTCCGCAATCTGCACGGCGGGCGCAACAAATTCTGGCTCGCTTCCAAAAAGCTGAACCGCCATAGGTCGCTCGAAATCAGTAACCGTGAGCAATTCCGCCGTTTTCCTGTCGCTGTATACAAGCCCTTTGCAGCTCGCCATTTCGCCGACAACATACGCTGCGCCGTATTCTTTCGCAACAGTACGGAAAGCTCGGTCAGCAACGCTTGCCATAGGTGCAAGTGCTGCCGTTTTTTTTATTTTAACATTTCCGATATGCAAATATTCCATTACTTTTCCTTATCAATAGCCCAGAATTGCGCCGATAACCGCGTTTGAAACCAAAAATCCCTCTCGCGTAAGCGAAACTCCGTCCTTTGTGATATTAACATATTTTTGAGGAATTTTTTTGCAGTGTTCTATAACGCTGTTCATATCAATATCAAAATGAGAACAATCAGTAAGTTTCAAACCCTCGGTAAGCCGCAGCGCAAGCATTGCAAATTCATCAAAATCACCGGGTTTATCATCTGTCACTATCGTGCGCTGATGTTCCGAAGATAAAAAATCGCTTAAATCGCGCGCTGTGCAAAAACGCTTTCCGCCATAATATGAATGAGCTGCAGGACCTATCCCGAGATATTCTTCACAACGCCAATAATGCAGATTGTGCTTAGATTCAAACCCGCTGCGAGCAAAATTGCTTATCTCATACTGCATAAACCCGCATTTTTCAAGCTGTTCCGCCGCAAAAAGATATAATTCGGCGCTTTTCTCATCGTCCGGAAGTGAAAGAGTTCGCTTCGCAAACGGGGTTCCCTCCTCGATTTTCAGCAAATATGCCGAAACGTGCGCAAGCGGCAGTTCTGCCAGCTTTTGTATCGAATTTAAGACGCTTTCTTTCGTCTGCCCCTCAAGGCCGAGCATCAAATCTGCCGAAATGTTCCTGAATCCGACATTATATGCACAAGCAACTGCGTTTTCTGCCTGCTTGACGGTATGCCGTCTGCCAAGGAAAGCAAGCTCGCGTTCGTCCAATGACTGAACGCCTATCGAAAGTCTGTTTACGCCGCTCTCAAACAGCCGCCCAAGCCTCTGCTCATCACAAACACAAGGGTTTGCTTCGACCGTGATTTCCGCATTGTCCGAACGCTGTATTTTTCCAAGTATCTCCGCTATTTCATCGGCAAGCAGAATCGGCGTTCCTCCGCCGAAATACACGGTGTCAAAATCCCCGCCGTAATGTTCCAAATTACGCAAAACAGCCTGTTTATACCGCTCGGCAAGCGTCCTGCTGTACCGCTCCAAGTAAAAATCGCAATACGGACATTTGCTCAGACAAAATGGCACATGAATATATAGCCCGACTTTATTGTTCATATTTTATAAAACTCTGAACGTTTATTCATCGAGCTTTAGAACAGCCATAAACGCTTCCTGCGGAACTTCTACCGTACCGAGCTGGCGCATACGTTTTTTACCCTCTTTCTGCTTTTCAAGCAGCTTCTTCTTACGGGTAATATCTCCGCCGTAGCACTTTGCAAGTACGTCCTTACGCATAGCCTTGACTGTTTCACGGGCGATTATTTTCCCGCCGATAGCCGCTTGAATCGGAACTTCAAAAAGCTGGCGCGGGATGTGTTCTTTCAGCTTTTCGGCAATGCGCCTTGCACGCGGGTATGCCTTGTCTGCATGAACAATAAACGAAAGCGCGTCAACAACCTCGCCGTTCAGCATAATATCGAGCTTCACCAGCTTTGACGGATAAAATCCAAGCATTTCATAATCATAGCTTGCATATCCCTTTGTTCTCGATTTCAGCGCGTCAAAAAAGTCGTATACAATTTCATTCAGAGGAAGCTCATAGTGCAGATCAACACGGGTTTCATCAAGGTATTTCATATCCTTGAAAACGCCTCTGCGTTCCTGGCAAAGCTCCATTATATTCCCCACATAATCCGACGGGCTGAACACATGGACCTCAACCATAGGTTCATAAGCCTGTACAATTTCGGCGGGGTCAGGGTAATTTGTAGGATTGTCAATAAACACCGTCGTTCCGTCCGTTTTATCAATTTTGTAGATAACCGACGGCGCGGTCGTTACCAGATCGAGGTTGTATTCGCGTTCAAGTCGCTCCTGTATTATATCCATGTGGAGAAGTCCGAGAAAACCGCAGCGGAAACCAAATCCGAGCGCTATCGACGTTTCGGGTTCAAACGTAAGCGACGCGTCGTTGAGCTGAAGCCGTTCGAGTGCGTCACGCGAAAGCGGAGTTTCAGGTCGTTGAGCTTGGATAC